>JAZGFD010000001.1:0-5491 GCA_036479115.1 Saprospiraceae bacterium
CAATAAGGTTACGAAGTGAAAGCCTTTCGTGGGATCTTGAAATGGCTGACATAGTTTTTTGAGCTATGATTTTACCATCTATCATTTCTACAGGATGGATACAATTATCACAATGGCCGCAAGGCTCTGATCTAAATTCTCCAAAGTAGTTTAAAATCATATTTGTACGACAGTTGTGCGCATTAGCAAATTCCCACATTCTATTCAGTTTCTGGGACTGTATGATTTTAAATTTCTCATTGGCCTCACTGCCATCTATGAAAGATCTGAGTTTTACGAGATCGGCCGTACTACTAAATAGAAGAACTTCTGCTGGCTCTCCATCTCGGCCAGATCTCCCTATTTCTTGATAATACCCTTCCAGGTTTTTAGGCATATTATAATGTATCACCCACCTGATATTCGATTTGTCAATGCCCATCCCAAAAGCGATTGTAGCACAGATAATTTTTATATCATCGTATAGGAATTTGTTGTGAGTATGTTTTCGATCATTACTGCTCATTCCTGCATGGTAATAAGCGGCTTCTAATCCATAACTTTGTAGGCTTTCAGCTACTGATTCACACGCTTTTCTACTCAAGCAGTAGATGATACCAGCCTCACCTTCATATTTATTAATAAATTTTCTAATCTCTTTTATACGCTCTATTCCTGGCCTGGCCGTGATGGTGATGTTTTTTCTTTCGAAGCTACCTAATAGATGTTTGGGTTGTGATAAAGCTAACTTTTCTATAATATCTTTCTGTGTGGCATTATCAGCGGTGGCTGTTAAGGCTATGGTTGGTACAGTTGGAAATTTCTCCTTGAGCAATTTTAATTTTTCATATTCAGGTCTAAAATCATTGCCCCATACTGATACACAGTGAGCCTCGTCAATGGCAAAAAGACTAACTTTTTGATTGCTAAGATATTGTAACATACTTTCTGTTAGCAACCTCTCAGGTGACATGTATATAATTGAAGTCTCTTCTGAAAATACTTTTTCATATGCTTCATTGAGATCACTTGCAGTTACATTACTGTGGATGGCATGGGCATTTATTCCATTTTCTCGGAGGGCTATCACTTGGTCATCCATAAGAGCAATGAGCGGTGATACTACTATGCTCATGCCTTTTTTTGCCAATGCAGGTACTTGAAAACACAAGGATTTTCCACCACCAGTAGGCAGTACAAGCAACACATCTTGACCTTCTATGACCGTAGTGATGGCTTCTTCTTGCAGTGGTCTGAAGTGATCGTAGCCGAATTTGTCTTTGAGTATTTTATGAATGGCTTGTGTTATCAATTTGCTTTGAGTTTTGACAATAAGATAATGATACTAAAAAATTTGGAGTTAATTAGAATGGGGGAAGGAAGAGCATGATGTAAGGATGTAAGGATTGAATCGTCCTAAAAAAACCTTACAGTTAAAAATTAATTCCTAGAATAGCTTTACAGGTTAACATAAGTCCTGAATTAGCATTACAATCAAATTGGTTTTACAAAGGTAGTTCAGAGTTTTAGGATTTTCAAATCTTAAGCCACCATTGAGTGTTTTTTGTAAATTTGTCAAGTGCGGCTGACGAAGTCGTCGTTTATATACCCTTAATAATTTTACAAAAAATGGCTCAGCTTTGCAGCTGATTAGAATATTGGACTGCCTTTTCAACTTTGATAGAGCAAGAAATGCCTGTAAATAAAGTGGGTAAAATGTTGCGAGAATACCCCAATCGCAAATGGACAATATTCAATTATTGGATAAGTAAAGCGTATTATAAAGCTGAGCATAGCGACATCAAAAGATTAGGAATAAATGAAACTACGCAATTCTGAAATCACTCTTCGCCAAATTTTTTTTCAACATCCTCTTCATAATGTTTACTAGCATGAGTCAATACTCGTTGAGAGTATTCCAACTTCAACTGTTGAGATCCTAGTAGACGTTCTAAATCGACTATTCTTTTATTCATCTGTAAGCCTTGCAAATAGTCACTTTCTGTCTCAACTACATTTCGATCTTCCGCTGGATATGTACTAATTTATTCGTCCATTTATATATCGCAGTCTCACTTATATCATACAATCTACCTAATCCATTTACACTTAATTTTCCCATTTCCAATAAACGTACTTTCTCTCTTTTAAATATTTCGCTGAATACCCGTCTTGTCGTATTTCATGAGACATCATATGTATCGTCCTAAAAAAATGATTTAATGAAGGAACGGTGTATTTTAAAAATTTTGCATCTTTTTTCATAGTATTTCGTCTTCTTTGTGAAAGCATTTTTTCAATATTAAATATTTACAAATGAAAGACAATAATAAATGCACATGCAAATGTAAGGAATGCCAATCAGGTAAATGTGAAGCATGTACTTGCACGAATTGCTCATGCAGTGGATGTACTTGTTAAGATAGTAATAGCTAAATGAATTTTGATTTTCCAATGTAGAGGAAAATGAAATCAGCACTCTTTAATAATAGAGAAAATATTTGAATGGCTGCAGCCAATAATATAGAACAAATCTTTACTACTCATCAAGAGAAACTTAGGCGTGATTTGCTAAAAATAGAAAGTAACAGTGATTTAATTGATGATATTTTGCAAGATGCATTCATCAAATTGTACATAAACATTAATAAGAAAATTTTAAACCCTGAAGCTTGGCTATATCGAGTTTCTCGGAATCTACTCACTGATCACTACAGAAATAAAAAAAAAGTTGCCCCATTAAGCCATAATGAAATTCAGTATAACAATGTGGAAAAAGAGCATGGCCCAGAAGATTGTCTGATTGGTATCATTTCAAAACTCCCTGAGAAATATAAGAAAGCCGTTTATCTCACGGATATTAAGGGAATACCGCAAACGGAATCATCGAAAAAGCTGAAACTTTCACTTCCTACCTTCAAATCACATGTACAACGAGGAAGGAAACTGGTCGCTCAAGGTTATGTGGAATGCTGTGATTATTTTATTAATAAAAATGGACACCTTCAAGGCGAACACAAAGACTGGAAAGATTGCAAGGTATGTTCATTGTAGATCACAAATGAAAATTGCCCTTCCTAAAGCCCCAAATACCACTGTTTGTTAATCCTCCTTTTCGAATAAGTCTTTTTCATTCAACACTTGACACAGAATTTTTTCGTCTGTTTTTCACCTGTAATATTAATAATGTCATATACATCAGACACATCCATTATGTCAATTGACTTTAACTGCGGCTCATTTTGTCTATAAAAATCTCGCAAATGTTCTTCAGAATGAAGCTCAATAACATAAGATATCCGTTTATTTATACGAAAATTTCTTGTAGCGAATGAAATGTTCTTTTCGGTAAGATTGTGATCTGCATAAGAATAAACCACTCCATTTACAATAATATCTACTAAAGGATATCTTGCATCATAAATAATTATTTCATCTTGATTATGCATTCTATAATTATGAAATTCTCTATATGATACTAACCCAAGTACTAGAATGAGGGAATAAACGAATGCTTTCTTCTTAACATTAAAAATATATGAACTCATTAGACCAATGATAACAAAAGATAACAACATCGATATTTTATCAAAGGCTATATCAGGTATCAATCCATATGGCAGAGTATGAAGGGCATAGGTGCTCTTAGCAAGCAATGATACTAGGAAATCTAAAATTCCCCAAGTTGCCCCCATAGAACAAAATATGGAACCTACAAGTAGAATAATTCCCACAGTAAGAATACAAGTTGCCAATGTGACTGCGGTAATTCCAGAAATAAAAAAATAGGTAGGAAATTGATGAAAATAATATAAAGAAATTGGTAAAGTAAGTATTTGTACTGATGTTGCTATACTCATGAGTTGCCAGATGTAATGAGCTATTATGTTTTTAAATCCAAATATTGAGTTTACTTTTGAATAGAAAATCACAATACTTAATATGGCTGAAAACGACAACTGAAACCCAACATGAAAAAGAGAAAATGGGTCAATGAGCAACATAATTAGAGCAGCTCCTCCTATAGAATTATAGACAGAGTAATGCCCTCTCCATATTTTTCCAACCTCCAGAACACTAAACATTATGCTTGCACGTACGACGGAAGAGCTTCCTCCTGTTATAACTGCAAATGTCCAAATACCTGTAATGAGCAATATACATTTTATAATTTTGTACCATATCTCATTACTTTTAAAAAGTGAGAGCAACAAACCAAGCAACATACTCACAATACCCACATGAAGCCCTGATACAGCCAATACGTGCATTGAACCCGTTTGAGCAAATGCAGCATATAAATTATCATCTATCATTCCTCTATGTCCTAGTACAAGTGCAGAAGCAATGGCAATATTAGAAGGGGAGAGGTGATTTTTAAAATGGTTAATTGCCCAATTTCTAGCGGATTGGTTCCAGGTTTGCCCATCTCTTTTGATAATGATTATTTGATCAGTAGAAATGAAGGTTTGATATGCTACATGTTTAAATTTAAGATATCTTGAATAATCAAAAGACAAAGGATTCTTTGATTTTGAGGTGTTCTTAAATATGCCTTTTATTCGTGCTTTGTCACCTATATTCACTTTAAAGTTAGAATCAAAAATATGGACGAGGGCTTTTACTGGCCTTATTGGTTTAAATTGATTCGAATGGGAGCCTATATGAGTAATTAAACCTTCAAATTGTGTCAATTTCCCATGCTTGGGTATAGAAATGCATGAAACGACTACTTCTATATCTTCAAACATCATTTTATCCAAATGGTCATTTTTGATATCTTCACAATGCCATTGAAATATTGATGCCCCTAGAAATATAAATGTAAAATATAGTGCTACAGTACGCAATGTATGGATAGTTCCCAAACTCTTCTTAGTTTGAGAAAGGCACAGAATTATAAAACTAGAGGCAAGAAAAAATAATAAGTTAAACTGCTCAAAGTTGAGAAAATCTTGTAGAAATATACCTGCCGAGATTCCCAAAGCAAGTTTTAATAAAGGCAGCTCTCTTGGACTGGCTAGCATGATTCAACGGGTTTTAGTTTAATATATCGCCCATTTTGACGTATATGAAGCTAGTGTGATACATATTTATTTTATTAATGTTAATCTTATTAGATAAAATGCAAGGCGAACGCATCAAACCTTAACATATTAAAAATAATTAATATATTTGTCTGCATGATGAAAACAATCCTGTAGTTTCATGAGGGTGCATTTCATTTCTTCGCTAAGCGGCGGCTTTTCTACAATGTTGTTCTACCCAATCCCCAATGACCGCTCAATGCTACACATCTTAAATTAAACATGTTTTTGACTCCTTTCATTGACCATCTTTGTCCTGATAATTTCATTCTTCTTTGTATGACGGTTTTATGGGCAGATTCGATTGCTCCCGATCCAATCATATAGCCTTGTAAGATATATGTAGGATATTGCATTCTGTACTCGTTGTCTTTTAAATATCTCTCTAATATCTTCTTAGATGCCTTTTGATTTTCATTTGTGGT
>JAZGFD010000002.1:0-13073 GCA_036479115.1 Saprospiraceae bacterium
TGATACTTTGAGAAAAAGAAACCTCAATATTCACTCAACTATGATGCAATTAGTCCAAACTTAATTCTCTATTAATGATACCTGAGTATTCACAAGAATTTAATACCTACCCTACTATTGCCACCAAGGATAAAAAGGAGGCATTTCTGAAGACTTTTCTTTAAACTGAGGTGCACGTTTTTCTAAGAACGAATTCACCCCTTCTTTTCCATCTTTAAGACTGGCATAATATATCGCTAAAGAATCTACCTTATGGGCTTCAAGAGGATGGTCTTTTACAGAGTTTCTATACATCATTTGTCGGGTAAGTGTAATAGCTACAGGGCTGTGCTTTGCTATTTTTTTAGCAATATTATATGCCTCATTCATAAGTTCATCTTCAGAATAAATACCCTTTACAAACCCAGCGGTGAGTACTTGGTCAGGCTTCATTACATCACCTGTGTACACCCATTCGAGAGCAGTGGAGATGCCTATAATTTTTGGTAAAAACCAAGTAGAACAAGCCTCAGGAGTAATACCTATTTTATTGAATACAAATCCGATACGTGCATTTTCAGATGCCAATCTAATATCCATGGCACAAGTCATTGTAGCTCCTATGCCTACTGCGGCTCCATTAATAGCGGCAATAACGGGTTTTTTACAATCATAAATAGCCAAAGTCACCATGCCTCCAGTGTCTCTTACACCATTAATTATCTCAGGGTCGTTTAGTTTCTTTTCCATGTCATTCATAGTAGGCTGCATAGTCTCATCTAACCCGAATACATTACCATCTGCAGATAAGTCCATACCCGCACAAAATGCCCTTCCTGCTCCTGTCACCACGATAACTCTTACATCATCATCATTACTGGCTTCATTAAAAGCTGTGATGAGTTCATTTGCCATTTCTACTGTGAATGAATTTAGTGCATCAGGGCGATTGAGAGTTAAAGTGAGGATATAATCGGCGATTTCATATTTTATGGTGTTGAATTGCATTGGTATTTCGTTGAAAATTAAAAGGTTATAATTCAAAAAGTCGTATAAAGTCCAGCGATTGAGTCCATTCCGATAGCTCACAAAATCAAAAAAGTTTACTCAGACAAGCTCCGTATAAACACTTCGACAAGCTCTGCACAAATCTTTTGGCCAACTTTACATTTTTCTCACCTCGCTGATACTCAGGTGTCACTGAATCTCCAAAAATGCAAATTTCATCCAAAACATTTCTTTTTCTGGAAAATGTTAGTTTCCATAGTAGAATCAATGATTGTATGATATTCTGCAAAAGGTCTCCTCACCTCTTTGCGAAAACAACAAATTGAATTGCACCTTATAAATAAGGAGTGCAAGTTAGATAATTGATTGAAATAGAAAAAAATGAGTAAGTAACAGTTAAATAATGAGTCCACTCCGGAAACAGACATTTTTCACAAAATGAGTTGTTTTGGATGAGATTTACATTTATTGAGATTCGGTGATGCCTGAGTATCAGCTAATTAAATAAAATATAAAGATCGCCAAAAGAAACTTTTATGATTTTGTGTGTTTCCGGAGTGGGCTCAATAATAAGGAGCCATTTATGCGAACTATTTTATGGCCAGATACTTGTCCATAGCACGGCCGAAGGAAGAAAAAAAGCACAGGCATAGCATGGCTGTGGCAGCCTGCCCAGAGTATGTCGAATGGAGCATTTTTAATGCAATATGGTCGTAAAAGAAGGAGTATAATTTGCCTAATTTATTTTTTAATTGTTACTAAGTAAGCATTAGTTCATGTAGTATTATAAAGCCATAAAATACTTTACTAAATTTGCGCATTTTAAGAGTATTTTATCTTTAACAAAAGATATAAATTTTCATTATAAGGGCAGATAATTCATGATTAAATTTTCAAAATTCGATGGCAATTTGCTGATAGATTGGCAAGAAAAGGAAAAGAAAGCAATGCAACTTTTACAAGAAACGGCTTTCTTAAAATTCAATAAATCTGTTGACCTTGTATTATTCAGACATGATATATACGACACCGCACCTAGTCAACTCATTCACCTTCATGATAAAGCACTGAATTATTCTGATAAGCCTCTTAGTATTGAGGTTACATTGGCAATAGCCAAAGAAATAAATAAAATCGAAAAACTATCTCCTTGCAAAGTGGATATAGGGAAATTAGCGCTGACTTGGTCAGAAAGTGGTGGTCTTCTTTCACTGGAATCTTTTACCAGCCAGGAGTTAGGTTTTGCCATTGGCACTTTGCCTAAAAATCAAGAGGCTAAAGACATTGTACTTTATGGTTTTGGCAGAATTGGAAGATTAGCCGCCAGAAGAATTATTGAATCTACTGGTCAAGGAAACCAGCTGAAGCTCAAAGCAATAGTGCTGCGGCCTAAGTTAAAAGATCGCTATGAAGAGGCTAAAAAAAGAGCCTCATTACTTGCTTCTGATTCCGTACATGGTGAATTTAGCGGTCAGATCATTGTGAGTCCTGACGGAAACGCTCTTACAATCAACGGCAATAAGGTGGTGTTAATTTATGCCTCAAAGCCATCTGATATTGATTATACTGCATATGATATTCACAATGCAATGGTCATTGATAATACAGGTGTTTGGCGTGATAAGCAAGAGCTAAACCAACACCTCAGACCTGGTGTCGATTCTGTGCTGCTTACTGCCCCTGGTAAAGGCGAGGTTCCCAATATTGTATATGGTGTAAATCATAATGAATTTGATTATAATAAAGAAAAAATATTAAGTGCCGCGTCATGCACAACCAATGCTATAGTACCAGTATTGAGCGTATTACAAAATAAGTATGGTATTTCTAAAGGCCATGTAGAAACCATTCATGCCTATACGAATGATCAAAATCTTCTTGATAATTTCCATAAAAAACCAAGGCGAGGTAGAGGGGCACCTATTAACATGGTTATCACCTCTACAGGTGCTGCTAGTGCTGTAAGCAAGGTCATCCCTGCTTTAGCTGGCAAACTTAGTGGCAATGCCATTAGGGTGCCTACTCCTAATGTGTCAATGGCAATTTTGAATCTTACCTTAGAAAAACCAACTTCTCTTGAAGAGATGGATACTTTACTCAAAGAATCAGCGCTTCATGGTGATTTGGTAGAACAAATTCTTTATTCCAATTCAACTGAATATGTATCTAGTAATGCTATAGGTATGACTGCCACATCAGTAGTGGATGCTCCTTCTACAATAATATCAAAAGATGGAAAAACAGCAATCATCTACCTCTGGTATGACAACGAATATGGATATACATGCCAAGTAGTAAGGTTGGCCAAAAAAGCAGCTGGTGTGAATAGGCATGTGTATTTTTAGCAATCAAATACTGGTATCAGTTGAATTACTGGAAGATTTTGCTCCTCTTTTTCACACTATTACCTCCGACAATGGCAAAGAATTTGCCAATCATAAGAATATTGCAAAACTTTTGGACATAGATTTCTATTTTGCAAAACCAAATCACTCTTGGCAAAGAGGAGCTAATGAAAATCTTAATGGTTTGGGAAGGCAATATTTTGCCAAAGATTGTGACTTTACTACTATTCCGAAAACACAAATTCAGAACGTTCAAAATATTTTAAATAATAGACCTAGAAAAAGGTTAGGGTTTAAAACACTCAATGAAATTTTCGTTCTAAAATTGAATCAGTTGGCTTCCGTTGCATTTATTACTTGAATGCAGGATTCCAATTATAGTAACTACTCAGAAAGGGACAATTTTGGTAAAAAAAGCTCCACTCTTAGTTGTTACTAATTATAAATAAGAGCATTTCAAATTGTCGCTTTGTGACAATTTTTGTTAACAAAAAAAATCGCCAAAGCTAGCTGTATATCATTATATAGCCCTTATAATGTTATCTCTCTGAGATAATTAGCGACAAGCCGAAATGCACCCTTCTGAATTATGAGCCCACTCCGAAAACATAAAAAATTAAAAATGTTTCTTTTAGTGATCTTATCCTCTTTTTCAATCTGTTGATACAAAGGCATCAACAAATCTCCGGAAATGATAATATCATCTAAAATAATTCATTTTGTGAAAATTCCCTGTTTTCAGCGTAGGCTCAATTATTAATTAATCATTAATTTTCAGTCACTGGTCTTGGAAATTGTACCCAAACATCATCACCTTCTCTATCAATAGGCAAGTCTCCTAGTTTTCCAAGTCTCCTCATATCTACCCATCTGTGAGCTTCTCCTAAGAGAGAATATCTTCTCTGATATAATACTTCATTAATCAAAGAAGCATCATCCATTCCACCTGAATAGTCGCCTATTCCAGCAGCATTCCGGATTACATTGATGGCAGCTATAGCCGCTCCATTGTTACCGCCTATATTTGCTTCAGCATTGATAAGTATCAATTCTTCATTTCTTATAAATGGCACGAAATCAGTGAGTGATTTGTATACAAACACATCATAATCCCCACTCAGTCCATCAAGGGTCAATGTACCACTCTGTCTCAATAGCACTTTTGATAGTCTTGCATCACCAGCTGTAGCATCAGCTATCAATGATGGGTGTACAATAATAGCATCAGCCTGATCTGGTGTTCTGAATAAGTTATTATTAAAATCACCACCTGCACTAGAATAAAATCTAGCTGGACCGACATTCAAATCTCCACCCATATCCATAAATGAAGATGAAAGCTTCGATAATGCGTCACTCTTGTTACCTTGATACAGCGCTATTCTGGCACTAATCCCTCTATTAAAGCCTAAGAAAGAAGAAGGGTCAGAAAAATCTGTCATGGCTCCTGAAAGAGAAAAAGGAAATGATCCCCCAGCTGCTCCTAGGTTTGAAGCACCTTCATCTAACAAACTCTGAATCCCTGCTAAAGATTCTTGATAAGACACAAAATCACTCAAATTCTGAGGATCACTTACATCCAGTCTTATTCCGTTTTCAAATTGAAGGTTAGCAACTAAATGTAATTCATAAGCCTGCATAGTCTTTGCATAACCAAGATATCCATTAAGATCTGCTGGAGTAATCAAGGATGAATTAGTAGCTCCATCTATGAGGACATTTGCGGTCTTTACAGTACGATATCTTCCTGAAAAGGGCCTTGTTCCGTAAAATCCTGCATTGTCTAATTGAGATTGTCCTTTTCCAAGAACTTCACCCGTATATCTGGGATCAGAACCTGTAAAAAAATAATACTCTCTTCCTACTATTGACACTACGTCATAATAGAATCCCACATCTTGTCTTAAAAGGTCTTCTATACCTGTTACAAGTGTCTGCAGCGAACTCTTAGTCGCGTCTTTATCAAATCCCGCTATACTTGATCCATTCGGGTTAGACAAGTCTTCAATATCACAACTTGCCACTGATAAGATCAAAAAGAATGGTATAATATATTTTATCATTTTCATTATTTCTATCATTTAAAATTAAAAGTCAGCCTTTATGTGAAAGTCAAATCGCTTAGATGATGGGAAAGGTGTAACCTCCACAGCATTAGAAAGGCCGTTAGCTCCAAAGTTAGATACTTCAGGATCATAACTATTGTAATCAAAAATGTTAATCAAGTTAGTACCTGAAAATCCAATTTTGAATGTACCACCACCCGGAATAAGGCTACTGGGTAAAGTATAATACAATCCTATTTCTCTTAATCTGATATATCCACTATCTTCGATATAAGGCTCTGTATTAGACCCTAACAAGCTCAATCTGTATGCTCCATTCCCCAAAACTCCTTCTGGGTCAAGAGTAATATCATCAAAATCATGAGTGGTATTGTTCAAGTCAAATAACAATGTAGAAAGATTAATATTTGAGCCTCCTTTTTTCCAATGCCATATGAATGAAAGATCAAAATTATTATAGCTAATATTATTAGCCCATGACATTTGAAAGTCTGCTTCTGCATTACCAAATTCTTGCAAAGAAGGAGTATCTCCTTCATTTAATGCTATAGTTGGGTTTGGTCCTACACCTATTAGCGTAGTTGGGCTGAATCCTTCTTTAATCAAATGATTACCTAAGAAATCAGCAAATCCACCCGTTGTAAATGCAGGCACGGCCAAGTCCGTAACCTCCGAAGTGTTTTTCCAAAATCCAATTCTAGCATTCCAATTAAAATCTTGAGAACTGACAAGACCTAACTCTAGGCCTAATTCTATCCCTTTGTTCTGAAGAGAAGCAGCATTGGTCACTTGAGAAGAAAATCCTGATGAAGTAGGTACTCTAGCTTCAAGTAATAAATCTTCAACAGACTTAATATAGTAGGTCGCATCAAATGAGAACCTTCTATTTATTTCCAAGTCTATACCTACTTCTAACTCTTTCTGTCGCTCTGGCCCTACAGTTATATTTCCTAATAATGAAGGTGTAAATACACCTGCCCTACCATCAACTATTGTAGAGTTTAGAGTTGTAAATTTTGAGCCAAATCTTGCAAAATTTCCAGATTCTCCATATGCTGCCCTCACTTTAAATTGTGTGATTGGGCTTGCAGAATTCCAAAAATTAAAATTTTGTAAATTAATAGCTACATTTGCTTTAGGGTAAAAGAACAACTTTTTGACATCTCCATTGTTAGAAGATTTGTCTCCCCTAAACCCTACAGTAGCCACGATCATATCTTTATAATTCACCTCTTCTTGAGCAAAGAATCCCTTGTCTTGCTGTATTCTACGATTCTGAGTTACATTTCTAGACCCTGCTTGATCAAGATTTGTCTGAGAACCTATCAAATCTGTAGCTTCTCCTAAAATTGTATTTTGATTAAAATCTTCCTGAGTTACACCAGCAGATGTTGTAAATGACATACCATTATCCAAATACTGATTGTGTACTAGGAAGAGTGCAAGATTTGAGTTAAGATTTTTAGTAAATCCTTGTACAGATGCTCCATTAAGTCCTGCTCCATCTCTTTGAAATTGCAATGAATTGGGAAAAATAGCCGAAGTACTCAAATTGTAAAAATCTATACCGCCTCTAAAGACAGCTTTCAAGGAAGACTTGTCCGTTTGTAATATTTTTCCAGTAATAGACCCACCACCGATGAATCTTCCTACTGACTCATTGTTAGTAATCAATGCTGCTGTCTCTAAAAAATTAGATGGAGCATAAGGATTAGATGGGTATACTCCTGCATCATTAGGCTGTAATTGTGCCCATGAAGGTGTAGATGTAAATGATATACCTATTGTATTACCAGAGTTGTCATTGTTAAAAAAACCTCTATCTGCTGATGATGAAATGTAATTAGAAGAGAGTGTAGCAGTGAATAAATCCGATATTTTGTGATCTAAATTGATTCTTACTGATGTTTTTTTGTACCCAGTCTTAGATACTATGCCCTCTTCATTTTTATAAGAACCGCCTATAAAAAATTTAGTTTTATCATCTCCTCCACTTACACTGAGGCGTGTGTTGAATAAAGAACCTCCGCTGCCATACAGTTCATCTTCATAATTATGGATCTGCCCTGCTCTAAAATTGTCAATGTCGTCAGCAAAATTAGATCCAAGCACTTTTTCCTCTGTCCATTGTCTAACTCCTAATTTTCGAAGTTGAGATGTCTTACCTACTGACTGCCCAAAACTAATTCGAGTTTTGCCAGATTTACCTCTTTTTGTAGTGAGTATCACTACACCACCTGCTGCTCTTGATCCATATATTGCTGCTGCAGATGCTCCTTTAAGGATTTCTACTGATTCAATATCATTCGGATCGATATCAGCTAGTCTGTTGGATGGGTTATCCTGATTACTAGTACTACCCCCAGCACCAGCAGCCGAAACTAAATTTAATCCACCTGGAATCGAAGAGTTATCAATATACACACCGTCTAAAATAATAAGCGGCTGAGAAGACCCATTAATAGAAGTAACTCCTCTTAACTTGAAAGCCACACCACCACCAGGTGCTCCTGAATTAGCCTTTATCTCAGCTCCTTTGAATTTGCCGTATAGAGCTCCTTCCAGTGTGCTTTGTGAAGCAATTCCTACTAAGTCTTGTGCATTTACTCTGGCTACAGCGTTAGCCAAATTAGATCTCTTCACTGTAGTAGCCAAACCCGTAATTACCACTTCATCTAGCCTACTAGCTGACTCTGTCATGCTTAAATTGGCAAGATTGCTGTCAGAAGATACTTCTAAAGTAGAAGTAGCATATCCGAGATAGTTAAACTCGAGATTCGCCGGATCAGATAAAACATCAATTGTGTATGTTCCATCTATTTCTGTAATGGTGCCAGTGGTTGTCCCTTGTACCAATACAGATACACCTATCAAAGGTTCTCCGCTTTGGTCAGTAACAAGACCTGTAACCGTGTACTGTGAAAATCCAATCACAGAAAAAACTGACACTATCAATACCGAAAGTGCCATTTGTCTTAATAATCTTTTCATACTATTAAATATTATTAATAAAAAAGTTGTTTTAAAAAAAAAAACTTGAAATCGACCTTGTTTAAAACTCGATCTGTTTTATCATCTGATGACATTTTACTCAAACCAACTTCGGTTAAAAAATAAATTTTCAAAAATCAGAATTAACTAATGACGCAAATGTATAGTAAAGGGTTGAATCTATTGGTAAAATACTACATTTCTTTGCCAATTTATACAACGTCTGTCTGTTCAGGATGTAAGTTTGTTAGTTATGAAGTTGTTTAAAAACAAATTGATAATCTAATTTTAAGTCATTGCTTATTCATTGCCATATATTAGTGAATCTCGATTGTGTAACCACTTCTACAATTTGATCCTTAATACTTCATCTTTTTCTCGACTCATAACGATAGCTATAAACCTCCAAAAGAGACTCGTCTTGATAATCAAGCACTTACAACTAGTTTTAGTAAGTACAATATTGTAATTATCATAGAAGTGACTACTCAGGTGGTGTGCTTTTGAGATGAAAAATTGTTATATTATTGCTAGACAAGGCTCATTTATGTGTTAATAACAGTGCTATTAAGTTATAAATAGCAGCAGTATGGCGATAAAAGAGCTTTTTTCATCCAGAATTGATACCACCTGAGTAGTCACTCATAGAGAAGCTGAAGGCTTTTGAGCTGAATAGCTAATGGCAATGCCCTTGGTAGAGTAGCGATTGTTGTGATTTGGCGGTATTTTTAATCAAAAATGATGACAAACCTTTCTGGTTAACATTAGAAATATGAGGCTACTCTGAAAGCAGATAATTCTTACAAAATGAATTATTTTACGTGATATTATCATTTTTTGATATTTGTTAATGTTTGATTATCAAAAGATTGAAAAAGATGATAAGATTGCTCAGAAAATCTCAGCTTAGATTGGGAAGTAGGCGGTAAAGGGAATGTCCTGCCTAATCAGGACCTGATTAAGGGTTGTTTTCCTAATACCCTTTACATTTTAGATGCTCCTAAATGCCTAAACTAAGAATTGCTGAAGATTGCTAAAAGAAGCATTTTAGATTTTATATGTTTCGGAGTGGACTCAAATATAATTATCAATACCGTGAGGGCACCTAGCACTCCAATATTCAATAAAATTCACTCAACATTATCTGCTTTCCACTTAAGGCTGTGTCGTAATGCAGATCAAAGTAGAAATCAAAGCTGAATTTATGCTTTATTCATCAATTGGTATAATTTTTCCACCATGCCACAATGCAATTGTTGATGCTAAAAAAAAGACAATTAAAATTAGATTTAAGTAACCTCCACATACTATAATTAAAATATTACCATATAAATTTTGACAAACAAAGTCTTGAATTAAAAAAGGCAGAAGTGGAAAAAAAAGAATAATCCACTTTGGATATAAAGTTTTTCTTTTCCAAACTTGGATAATAAATAAAATAGATAAGAGTCCAAAAAATGGATAAACAAATAGTCTCAAGACATCATTTACTTCAGCAGCCAGAGCAACTGTCTGATTTATCTCAAGGTTATTTTCAATTGCCAATTTCGCCGATGTGGCAATAGCACCATACTGGCCATGAATGACTCCATAAGCAATTAAGTTAGCTCCAAAACAAATTAATATAGCGTTCTTTATAATGGGTTTAGTTGGCTTAATCGCATAATATACTTGACCTAATCCAAGCATATAAAACCAAGTGCCTAAAAGAGCAGTAACACCACTTGCTACAATCCTAAAATCAGATACATTTCCCATGTTTTCTGTAAAATTGATATTATTAGAGTCATAGTAAAAAAGCATGTCTCCTGCAAACAAAGTTATTCCACCTAATATTCCAAATAACCCCAAAATTCTAATCCAAAATTTATTCATTTTCATTGATTACTGATTTTTTCGCCGTTGCATACAACTGTTAATATAACTAGACAGACCATTTTTTAATAATTGATTGCATAATTCAGGTCAACTGCATTTAGTGCTAAAATAAGTGCCTAAGGTAATGTATTCATCACTTTGTTTTGTAGATGTGAAAAATGAATAAACAGTAGCACTTATCAATGTACCAAAGTTAATCACTTATAATACATGACGTACTTCTAGGAGAGAAGTACATCCTAACTGCATCATATTATTTTTTATGTCATCAATTATCATTGTCGCCACGTGATCGCCTCCTTGTGATCCTAAGGCAGCTACACCCCAAAGAAATGAACGTCCCAGTAATATAAAATCAGCACCAATTGCTATGGCCTTTAACACATCCAATCCTGACCTAATGCCACTGTCAAATAGAATAGTAGTTTTACCTTTTATCACTGGAACTATTTCTTTGAGAGAATCTATAGCTGCTTTTCCTCCATTAAACTGTCTTGCTCCGTGATTAGAGATCAGTACACCATCACATCCTATTGCTACTGTTTTTTCCGCATCCTCTGGATGCACAATGCCCTTTAGCACCATAGGGCCATGCCAAATATCTCTTACTTCTTTGATATAATCCCAAGAAAGATTGAAGCCCAGATTTTCTCCAACAAATTTGACAATATCCCCAGTATCTCCCGACGGCACATATTTTGACATAGTCCGTAATTTTGGCAGACCACGCTTCAAAGTAGCTACCGTCCATGCAGGATGTGAGAGCGCTTCATATATGAACTTTCCAGTGATTTTTGGTGGCATGGACAGTCCTGCTTTTACAGAATTTTCACGTCGACTTGGGTACGGCACATCTACGGTCACCAGCAATGTATGGAACCCATTGTCTTTTGCCCTTTTAAGAATATCATCTCTCAATTCTTTTTTTCGCGGAGGATAAAGTTGAAACCACCCCATTTTACCAACGTGATGTCCTATAGTTTCAGGAGTTTCAGTAGCAACAGTACTGAGGGAAAATGGAATATTAAATTTTTTAGCAGTTTTTGCCAATATAATTTCAGCTTGAGGCCACATCAATCCTGTCAAACCTATCGGTGCAATTCCAAAAGGAGCTGCATATTCTCTTCCAAAAAGCATGGTTCTGAGTTCAGGAACAATTTCCCCCTTCATGAATCGGGGCGTCAAATTTACTTTTTCTAAACCATCAATATTCCTTTGTACTCCTCGGTCATCTCCTGTGCCACAATTGAGATAAGCCAAGGCCACATTAGGAATACGTCGGCGTGCCTTTTCTTCTAGGTATTGTACCAAAGGGAATTGAGATAAATTACTCATTCAAAAAGTTATTATAAAAAGAATGAAAATTGCTTTTGTGGCAAATTTATATTTTATTTTAAAGCATGAATCTAATCTTAAAGTTAAAAGAAATCGTTGGAGTTAATAATGTTCTTGATTCTTTTCAAGCTAGTGAACGAACTACAGGGATCTGGGCTGGCAATAAAAAACTGAAGGTGAAAGGCATGGTTTTTCCAAAAACAACTGAGGAGGTATCAGCTATTTTAGCAATGTGTTATGAAATGGGACAACCCATTATTCCTCAAGGAGGGTTAACCAATTTGACATTTGCTACTCAAGCCACACCAGAAGATTGGATTATTAGCCTTGAAAAAATGAATAAAATCGAAGAAATCGACACTGAAAGCAAAGTAGTTATTGTACAGGCAGGGGTGGTATTACAATTACTACAAGAAGCCGTGGCCGAACAGGAGTTACTATATCCTGTGGATTATGGGGCAAGGGGTTCAGCCATGATAGGTGGTAGTATCTCTACTAATGCAGGAGGTATCCAAGTATTGCGATATGGCACTACACGTAATCAAGTCCTAGGTCTTGAAGTTGTCCTACCTGATGGCAGGGTACTTTCATCATTAAACAAAATGATAAAAGACAATGCAGGTTATGATCTTAAGCATCTTTTTATAGGAAGTGAAGGTACCTTAGGAATAATTACAAAAGCATCGCTTCGATTAATATCTAAACCGACTACTCGAAATACAGCACTCGTAGCTTTGGATTCATTTGATAAAGTTATAGCTTTCAAAGATTATCTTGATAAACATCTTTCTGGGGCACTGACCTCTTTTGAGCTGATATGGCAAGATTATTACCAATTAATGACCAATCCACCCGCACCTTATAAGCCACCGTTACCACAAGATTATCCTTTTTATTTACTGTTTGAAGGCCAAGGAAATGACGAAGAAAAAGACCAAGAATTATTTCTGAAAGTCATGGAAAAATCTTTAGAAAAATCATTGATTTTAGATGGCACAATAGCATTCACACAAGCTGATTATTCATGGTTTTGGGGAATCAGAGAGAATGTAGAGATTCTATTATCTTCAGGCCCACTGTATGTTTTTGATGTGAGTCTTCCTATTCCTGAAATGGAAAATTATTGTCAACATTTAAAGACTGATTTACAAAATAAATTTGGCGACCATGAGTTGTACATTTTTGGTCATTTCGGTGATGGGAATTTGCACATCGGCATTCGTGTGGAAGAGACCTTTGGCACCAATCGCAAAATAGTTGAAGGGATGGTTTACAATCCCCTCACTACAATAAATGGCTCTATTACGGCTGAGCATGGTATTGGGTTAGAGAAAAAAGAATGGCTCCATATATGCCGCTCTGAAGTGGAAATCGACCTGATGAAGCAGATAAAACAACTCTTAGATCCAAAAGGAATTTTAAACCCTAATAAAATATTTTAAAGTAGTAGTAGTAGTAGTGACATCCAGCT
>JAZGFD010000003.1:0-2420 GCA_036479115.1 Saprospiraceae bacterium
AGCGCGTAGGAATTAATGTAATTAATATATTAAGTGCTGACTTGTTTTCTGAGCGTAAAAAGTTGCTCAATTCTATAAGACAAACTATCTTAGGTGCAGTCACACAAAAGACAGATGGAGACTTACATGTCGCACGATAAGAACATTAATTTACTTGCTTATAAACAGTATTTAAAATTAGAAATTAGAGACGATCGTCAGAAAGTTTTTGACCCAATTAGGAAGCGATGGTTTGTAATGTTACCTGAAGAGTTTGTACGCCAATTGATCATTCTTTTCATCATTAAAAACCTAAACTTTTCTGATAAACGCATTGCTGTAGAAAAACAACTTATTGTAGATGGGTTGAGAAAACGATTTGATATTGTAGTATTTGATAAACAGGCTCAACCATATATACTGGTAGAATGCAAAGCCCCCGAAGTATCTATATCTGATGATGTAGCCTTGCAAATAGCGCAATATAACAAAACCCTGAAAGCTCAGTATTTATGGTTGTCAAACGGAAGCCAAAACCTTTTTTATAAAATGGATTATAACGCTCATAAAGCTCTAGCAATAGTTTCGATTCCGGGTATTAAAGATAAGGGTATTTGACGCTGAGTAAAAAATAATAGTTTTGGTTCAGCCACAACTTACTTTAAAACAACATGAATGATTAAGCCGAAATAATGAGAAAAGTAGACCTTGACATGCTCTACGACACTGACCTTAATACTTGGGTGAAAATAAGCGGAGAAACGGTAATTATTGGAATAACGGATTGGACTCAAAACATCATAGGAAACGTTAAGTTTATTTATTTGTCATCTTTAATAAATGACATGATAATTCGAAACATGTTGCTTTGTGAACTGGAGTCGGATAAAGCAACAACAGAAATCACATCTCCGATCAGTGGTGTTCTGATCAATTTCAACCCATTAATTTTTGATAGTCCATCTCTCATTAATAAAGAGTGTTACACTAGTGGCTGGATAGTCAAGTTGAAACTTATTGAAAATAGTCAACTAGATCAATTACTGCCGGCAGAAAAATACAAAGAAGCAATTGATTCATTTTTTAAAAAGTCGTAATATATGGCATTGAGCACCGTTGATAAATGTAACTCAGGTGGAGTCAACTTTGGACAAAAAAAATTCTTTTTCTACTATATTTTAACTATTTTTTTCGCTATAGCTCTACTATGCCTCAAAAAGAATGAGCTTTATCAGGTAAAAAAATAACAATTTTTTGCCTCAAAACCGTCCACCTGAGTAGTTGCCGTATATTTAAATTTTAGAAACTAAAAAAATAGGAGAGTATGATTCATACAAGATAAAAAGTATTGGTCTATTCATATTGGGTGTTTAGCTAATAATTATTCTTTCATGCATTAAATCCGACCCCTCTACTCTTTCTCCTGATGGGCGTGAAATGGAGCCTACAGATGTACCAACAATTGTCCCTAAGGGCAATGAAAATTATCTCAATTTAAAGTCTAAATACATCTATGATCAAAACAAATTACACACCTTTGAAATAACACTTCCTGTAGATCATCTTGATAAATTAGACAAAGATCCAACGGCTGAAGAGTACGAAGAAGGGAGCCTCACCTTTGAAGGAGAAACCATCAGCCCTGTAGGTATAAGATATAAAGGATCAATTGGAGCTTATGTAGGTTGTGTTTCGGGATCAGACTGGAGCAATCCTTCTGAACGTAAAACGTGTACTAAACTTTCTATGAAGATAAAGGTAAATTGGAACGGGAGAAAGGATAGGTTTTTTTAAAAAAGCTGCAATTCCATTCTCAAAATTTAGATAATTCTCAAATGAGAGATAGATTGGGGTATCACCTCTTTAGAGAAATGAATGTCCCCGCTCCTCGTTCTGTACATGCCAGAATTGTAGTAAATGGCCAGTATACCGGCCTATATGCTATGGTAGAGCAAATAGATGGCAGATTTACTCGCCAAAACTTTGTAAATGGTAAAGGCAATTTATATAAAGAACAATGGCCACTGGATGACCAAGGAAAACCATTTAGTGAAGCGGTCTATAAAAAGGCATTAAAGACCAATGAAGATGAAGACCCATCAGTGGAAATGATAAGATCATTTGCAGAAGAAATAGAAGCTGCGGCTGACGATTCTCTTAAATCTGTAGTAAGAAAGTGGATGGATGTGGATGAAATTATCGCTTACGCTGTGGTAGGCAGAATGATTAGAGTAGATGATGGTGGATATGCTATCACATTGATTTTGCTCGAACAAATGTTCTGTTCTTAACGTAAAAATGCATCGAAATCAATAAATCTATAAAGGTCGAAAAACTTAAATTCAACATTCTGCATCATTTCATTTTTTCGCTAATTCATGGTTTCTCGAGTGATATGATCATCAGAGAAAATAAAAAATATGTAAAATTCTAAAAATGTG
>JAZGFD010000004.1:0-29410 GCA_036479115.1 Saprospiraceae bacterium
AATTTGATTGTAAAGCTAATTCAGGACTTTATGTTATCCTGTAAAGCTATTTTAGGACAAGTTTTTAGCTGTAAAGCTATTCTAGGAATTAATTTTTAACTGTAAGGTTTTTTTAGGACGATACATACAATACATTATTTCGAGGTTCCTACCAGCTTCCAGAAGCTCCGCCTCCACCAAAACTACCTCCGCCAAATCCGCCAAATCCGCCGCTAAATCCACCTCCTCTGTTACCAAAACTTCCTCTCGATCCAGGCATAATTACCCAACCTCCTCTGTTTCTCCGATGTTTTCTCCCATAATCTTCATATTGACCTCCCCTATAATATCCACCATCATCGCCATCATCCCACCTGTCTTTACTATTAATAACTGAGATAACTATAATAAGAATGATAAAAACTAAAAAAATAAGCTCTAGAGGAAGACCTTCATTTTTTTCTACAGCCACTGCTTGATATTCACCAGTTCCCAGCTGTTTGATAATGTCTGTTGCTCTATCAAGGCCTTCATAATATTGATTACGCCTAAAATTTGGCACCAGCACTTGATCAATGATTCTCCTTGCCATTCCATCCGGAAGAAAACCTTCTACTCCGTATCCAGTATGGATTCTGAGCCCTCTGTCTTCAGTGGATACAAGGATGAGAATGCCGTTGTCAGTATCATCTTGCCCTATGCCCCATGACTCGGCTAATCGTTGAGAATAAGTTACAATATTTTCACCTCCTGTTGTTTTGTTTAGCACTACAGCAATCTGAATAGATGTGGTATCACTATAAGCCACTAGTTTTTGTTCTAACCGTTGATACTCGACTTTGCTCAAAAGATTGACAAAATCATTAACCAGCCTAGGCGGACTAAATGGCTTTGGAATATTGTCTATTTGTGCACCTAATTGAATAATATGTGCTAATAAGAATAAAATAATACCCAATGTCTTTATATGCTTTTTAACCATAGGATATTTCATTGGATAATTCGTTTTTATCATTGTTTTTATAAGGGAAGTATTCTTTTAATTTATCACCTACCATGGCCACACCATCACATATACCATCAACAAATTCTTCGGCCCTAAATTTATATTGTACATGTTCTATTACTTCGGCCCAGTAACCTTCAGGCACATTATTGTGGATTCCTACATCACCGTAAATAGAAAATTCCCTCCTTTCTGGCACAATGAGAAAAAGGATGCCATTGCGTTGTTTGGTCTCTTTCATGCCCAATTTATTAAAAATTTTCACTGCATCTTCAAAGGTGCGATTTCTACAACCCACTTCTAAGTGTACTCTTATTTCCCCACTGGTATTAAGCTCTGCTATTCTAATAGTCTCTACTATTCTGTCTCCTTCTTCTTTGGTGAAAAATTTTACCATTTTCTATCTTTTCTTCTGTACAGGTACAATTTGGACTATTTCCCAAAATCAAAATTAACATTAGGTGCTACTTCAGATCCTGCATCAGAATCAAAGGCCGCTTTTCTTTGGAAACCAAAAAAACCGGCGAAAATGTTAGTAGGAAAGCTTCTTGCCAGTTTATTAAATCCTGTAACTGCGGCATTAAATCTGTCTCTTTCTACTTTTATTCTGTTCTCAGTACCTTCTAGTTGGGTCTGTAATTCTGAAAAGTTGGCGACTGCTCTTAATTCAGGGTATCTCTCTACAGTTACTAATAATTTGCTCAATGCAGAAGACAAACCCGACTGTGCTTCAGAAAATGCTTCTAATTGACCAGGAGTAATATTGCTCGGGTCTATTGTCACTGATGTGGCTTTTGCTCGGGCATTCACCACTGCTTCTAATGTCTCCTTCTCAAATTCTGCTGCCCCTTTTACAGTGTTAACCAGGTTAGGAATAAGATCTGCTCGTCGTTGATAAGCACTTTGCACATTAGCCCAAGATTGATTCACTGTCTCGTCTTTTGATACCAATGAATTATATGAACTTGACGCGGAGGAGAAAATAAATAGAGCAATAACCCCAAGTATAATATAAGGAAGAAATTTTTTCATTTGTTGTTTGATTTTTTTTTCAAAGAAATTTTTTATTGATTTCGTTTATTGAAATTATGGTAGAAAAAGAAATTTTTTTATCCAAAATTGGCTCTACCTGAGTAATTACAATAAATATAAATGCTTGATTCTTGGGACTATAATTTTTTTTAACTTCTAAGCCATAGCTATGAAACGAAATAAAGCAAAAGTACCTGAGAATCAATGACTTGCATATAGAAAATAAGATTTTTACAAAACAAAGTCAATATAAGAATGCTAAAATCGGGTTATTTGGTTTCATAATGAAAATATTTATCGACTAACATATATATATATTCATTCTTAAAAATACCTTCAAATCGAAAGTTGCCGAAATATTGTTGTCTATTATTATTGCAAATATTGCTATATACTTTCAATAAAATATAATTTGCACTTCTAATTGTAAGAGACGTTTAAAAAAAAGAAAACACATATGAAATTTGGCACTAAAACAATACACGCAGGAGTAAAACCAGACCCAACAACCGGAGCCATCATGACTCCAATATTTCAAACATCTACTTATGTACAAAATGCCCCAGGTGACCACAAAGGGTACGAATATGCACGTACTCAAAACCCTACAAGATCGGCTTTAGAAGACAATTTAGCAGCTTTGGAAAATGGAAAAGAAGCCATCTGTTTTTCCAGTGGCTTAGCAGCTATGGATGCCATACTTAAAATGTATAAATCAGGGGATGAAATACTTTCTACAAATGATCTTTACGGAGGTTCGTATAGATTAATCACAAAAGTATTTGAAAATTTTGGCCTCAAAGGAAGATTCATTGATATGAGTTCTCCTGAAGAATTAATAGATCAGATTACTCCTGCCACTAAACTACTGTGGATAGAAACACCTACTAATCCTATGCTTAGTATTGTAGATATAAAACGGGTTACAGAATTGGCACATGCTAAAGGAATAAAAGTATGTGTGGATAATACTTTTGCATCTCCATATCTACAACAACCCTTAGACCTAGGAGCAGATATGGTCTTACATAGTGCTACAAAATTTATTAATGGTCATTCTGATGTAGTACATGGGTGTGTTATTGTGAATGATAAAGAGATTGCTGATAAGTTGAGATTTATTCAAAATGCAGCAGGAGCAGTACCAGGCCCGATGGACTGTTTTTTAGTACTAAGGGGCATTAAAACCTTACACCTCAGGGTGCAAAGGGCATGTGAAAATGCCGAAAAAATTGCTCATTTTTTAAAAAGTCATAACGCAGTATCAAAAGTATTTTGGCCAGGATTTTCTGATCATCCCAATCACGACATAGCCGCTAAACAGATGAAAATGTATGGCGCCATGGTCTCTTTTGATCTTCATAATAATAATATGGCATCTGCTACAAAAGTGCTTACAGGCACACATTATTTTGCTCTTGCCGAATCTCTTGGTGGTGTTGAATCGCTCATCGGCCATCCTGCTAGCATGACCCATGCATCTATACCTCGAGAACAAAGACTGAAAGTAGGATTGACAGATTCTTTGATCAGGTTGAGTGTAGGTGTGGAGGATGTAGACGATTTGATTGATGATTTGTCGCAGGTTTTGGGATGAGGGAAGGGAGTCGAGAGTCAGGAGTCAGGAGTCAGGAGTCGAGGAGTTGGGGAGTTGGGAGTTAGGGAGTCGGTTGTTGTAAAATAGGTTGACAACTTTCCTAAAAATTTACTTTTGGCATAAAAAACATCTTTGATGACATTTTCCCAATAATAATCTGTTTTGCTTATCCACAGAAAAATTGATTTCCCCAATGTTTTGAGTATCCGGAGCGCATCTTTTGTATGTGCTTTATAGGTATATTGTTCTGGAAAAACAGTTTTAGCGTCTCTTCCTTCTGCGTATGCCGCTCGGATGTGCCACCATAATTTCATTTTATGTGAAGCTACTAAGTGGGCTACTTTGAGATTTGGATTATATCCGATTCTAAATCCTTTTTCTCTCAATTTTATCTGCACTCTATTTTCAGCAGAATAGCCAATTCTTTTTCCTTTCATCCCAATTTTTTCGTCAAAACCACCAACATTAAGGAGAGCCTCCTTTTTAAAAGTGATATTTCCGCCCCAATTATATTCCTCAAGGAGGTCAATTTCTTTGTCGCTTATTATGGGTTTGGATCCAAAAGATTGTTTCATCCACCTTGGCTTATCATAAAGCCACCATGAAGTAATATGGCCACCAAAACATTCGTAATTTTGCCCATCTATTATACTTAAAGTTGTGCTTACAAAATCTATTGCCACTTTACAATCGTCATCAATGTAAGTTACCCATTGTGCTTTTGCTGTTTTTACTCCAGTGTTTCGGGCTATGCTCAGTCCTAAATTGGGTTCTTTGATGACAGTAATGTGATCATGAGATTTGATCATTTCTAAAATTTCAAAATGCACCTTCTCATCATCACAATTATTGACTATAAGCACATTAAATTTTTCAATACCCGCACTTTGATCAAGAAGGGCTCTTATGCAGTGCTTCAGAATATCATTCCTTTTATAGGTGCATATAATTATTGTCAGTATTTTCGAAGGAGTATTCACTAAAATAGAGTATGTCTGTATCTGTAATTATACCATTTTATAATGCACAAAAGTATATACACAAAGCGATAGATTCTTGTTTGAAACAAAATGAGGTGTCTCAGCTCATTTTAGTGGATGATGGCAGCACCGACAAATCGGTTGACATTATTGAGTCATTTGGTGATGAGCGAATATTATTATTGAGTCACAATCAAAATAAAGGCAGGTCTACTGCTAGAAATACTGGCATGTCAGCAGTGACAAAGTCTTACCTATCTTTTTTAGATGCTGACGATTTTTTCTTAGAAAATAGATTTTCTTCTGCTTTGATGTTTTTAGATGCTGATCCGCTTATTGATGGCGTATATGAACAGGTCAAAACAAAATTTGAATCTGGAATAGATTTGGAACATTATCCTTTAATAACGGCCATTATGGAGGAAGTGGAACCCTGTAACCTCTTTGAATATTTAGTGTTACGTAAAGAGCATTTTAGTATTATAGGCTGTACTTTTCGAAGCACTTCAGTGTTACACAATTTTAGTTTTGATGAAAACCTAGTGATTGGTGAGGATACAGATTTTATTTGGAATTTAGCATTTCATAAAAAGTTAATAGGCACTCCCGGCCCACCTAAAATAGTAAGACGCGTACACAACAAAAATACTGTTTTCAGCAAAAATAAATATTTTTGGAAATACATTTTTTATAAAAAATGGAACAGTAATTTAGGCCAATATAAGATGAAAGCTGAGATGAAAGCTAAAATCATCTCCTCATATGCTTATTATAAATCAAAGAACAAATCAGTATCCGTTATCATTCAAAAAATTTATCAGTGGAAAACGCAAGGGGTAGAAATTATCAATAACCCTGATGCAATTTTAGGCTTTTTCTAAAATGGATAAAAATCTATTTTTATATTGACTTACCACAGCTGTACTGCTAAAATTTTTATAGGCATACTTCCTTATTTCTTCTGAAGTGTACGATGTTTTATCACTATAAATTTTTTTCATTGCAGCGGTTAATTCGTTTTCACTATGGCCAATAAAATGACAAGAAGGGTGATTGAAAAATGCGGTAAAAGTGCCAGAGAAAGTGCTTATAAAAGGCAAGCCACAAGCCATTGCCTCTACTAATACAATGCCGAAGGTCTCAGTTTTACTGGGTAATATAAGGCAATGTGACTTTTGTAATTGAAGGGCTACTTCATCCTGAGCCAATCTGCCAGTAAATTTTATTTTATTTTTAACAGAAAGATTAGAAGCCTGTTTTTGTAATGATTTATTAAGTGGTCCTCCCCCTATTATTAATAGTTGCGTATTCTCATAGGTGATATTCAATTGTGAAAATGCCTGAATGAGGGTATTAACTCTCTTTCGAGGAATTAACTCACCTATAAAAATGAAGGTGAAAGGATCATTGCATTTTGGAGCCTGATCAAATTTTTCAAAATCAATAAAATTGGGAAGAATCACTATATTTTTATTACTATATTTTTTTAAAGAACCTGACAACTTTTGACCTACAGCCACAATTTGATTTGCATTTTCCAATGCTTGTTTTAGCAGAGGCTGGTGATATTCAGGCAAGGTGCCATCTAAAAGATTGGTCTCGTGAAGAGTCACTAAATATGGAATATTAAAGTTTTTCTTGATTAGGCTTGCAACATACCCTCCTAGGTATGTATGTGCATGAATGATATCAGGCCATCCGTAAATATTACAATGTTTTTCAAGTTCTTTTTTATAAGCTGCCGCCCATTTTTGAATACCCTTTGTACTATTCCGTGGCCAAAAAGGTTGCTCAATTATATGTTCTAATAGGCCTTTTTGAATATGATGTTGCTTTTTAATAAACACACCTTTTAAAATGATCCTAATGCTAAGGTTGGCATGAAATACGGACACATTCAGTCCTTCTTTTTTCATCAGTTGAGATTGATACCTTATAAAATCTCCTTCTGCGGGATAAAGACTATTTGGATACCAAGCAGAGATGACTAATATTTTCGGATATTTAGTGGTTGAACGTAAACTTGTCAATATAATAAATGTTTCATTTTACGATATTTTCATTTTTTTTAATTCACGGATGCTCAGTTATCATTGGACATAAAAAAAGGAAGTATTTCAACTAAAATACTGTAACTACTCGGGTGGACGCTTTTGAGATAAAAAATTGTTGTTTTTTACCAGATAAAGTTCATTTTTTAAGGCATAGCAGAGCTACGGCTAAATAAAATAGCTAAAATACGGCAGAAAAAGGAACTTTTTTTGCCCGAAATTGGCTCCACCTGTTCAGCTACAATAATGTAACTACTCGGGTGGGCGCTTTTACGGAAAAAAATTGTTATTTTTTTGCCAGATAAAGCTCATTTGAGATCGAATAGCAGGGTAATTTCTAACCTATATTATTGGTTAGCGAATCTCGATTATGTCTCCATATCTTCGATTTGTATCGATAATAGTTGAAATAAAGCAAAAAAAGATAGTTTTCGTTTAGCCACTAATTGCTTTACATACTCTAGATGTTTGTAAATATGCCGCATTGTTCTATCATTATTCCTCATTTTAACCAGATTGAGCATTTAAAAAAATGTTTGGATGCTTTAGAGGGCCAAAAAGTAGAAACATTTACTTATGAAGTTATTGTAGTTGACAATGGGTCTGAGGTAGATATTACTCCTATTTGTAAGCATTATAGCACTGAGTTATTCATTGTTAGCGATATACAAAACCCTTACATATGTCGAAATAAAGGCATAAAAAATGCAAAAGGAGATGTTATTGCTTTTCTTGATGCCAAGTGCATTCCAAATAAGAATTGGCTTCAAAACGGATTGAGTTTAATGGATTCTTATGATCTATTATCAGGTAGATATGAGGTAGGTTATGGGACATCAGTATCGTCAAAAGTATTTCCCCTAATGTATCTCAATAGTGAAAAGAATATAAAAAACGGATATGGAATATCAGCAGGAAATTTATTTGTTCGGAAATCCGTTTTCAATCACATTGGTTTATTCCAAACTGGTTCTGCCAGTGGTAATGATATTTTGTTATCAAAAAAAGCAGAAAGTACAGGGTTTAGAATGGGGGTAGCTTCTACTTGTATGGTAACCTATCCTCAAAAGACATTTGATGATCTAATTAGAGATGTTAGAAAATATGGCAAGGGAGCTGTTCTTACTGGACAGAAGTCTTTTGTTTCGATCTTAATTTATTTGATGCCTATGCGACTCCAAACTTTAAAAGAGGCTATAAAATACAGGAAATATAATTTTACCTTTCGCCAAAAGGTTATTATTTGGGTGTTGATATGGAAAGCCAAGACTCAGTTTGCATTGGGTATTTGGGATGGTGTTTTAGAAAAAATAAAGAATAAAGCAAAATAGGTTTATGAGCCAACACATGGAACGCTATAGAGCAGAGCATGAAAAATGGCCTCAATTGCCTGTTTTTTTCAGGCCATGGTACCTCGATGTAACTTGTGGGTATAGCAGTTGGGATATCAGCATTTCGGTAGACAAGGGGGGAAGAGTACAAGGTGTACTCCCTTATTTTAAATCAAGCAAATATGGAATTGCTCATATTACCATGCCATTACTTACACCATATTTAGGCCCTTGGTACATTTACCCCATTAACCCCCTGAAACAGGTCTCTAAGCTATCATTTGAGAAAAAAGTATTGGAAGACCTTTTGTCTCAAATTCCTAATGTGAGTATGTGTAAAATGCATTGCCATCCGGATGTTCAAAATGTTCTTTCGGCTAACTGGCAAGGTTATGATTGCTTGGTCAGGTATACATATGTACTCCATAAGAACAAAGAAGCTGTATTGTGGGAAGGTTTAGATAGCAAACAGAGGAATATTATCACCTCGGCAAAAGAATGTTTTTATATTGAACGTTCTGAAGAGATCTCATCATTTTTAGTTTTAAATCAAAAGAGTTTTGAAAGAACAGGTATGAATACCCCGTACTCAGAATTGTTTTTCACGAACTTATTTGATGCATTAAAATTAAATAATGCCTGTGATCTTTATATAGCAAAGGATAAAGAGGGAATATACCATGCTGGAATCTTGATTGTAAAAGATTTAAAAAATTCTTACTGTCTGGCTATTGGTAACGATCCTAGATATAAAAATTCTGGAGGACTTCCATTGCTAATGTGGCATGTCATATTGGAATCATTTAAAAGTACTAAATCGTTTAATTTTGAAGGTGGTATGATTACTAACATCGAAAAATATTTCAGATCATATGGAGGTGAGTTAACACCATATTATCGATTGCAGAAAGCTAGAAATAATTTATTAAAAGGGATTTTTACATGGATTAAAAAAATCTAAGACATCTCGTCTAGGACTTTTAAAAAGTAATCTTCTTTTGATCTCATTTCTTTCTTTTCTTCTTCTGTTTTATCTCCGTACCCTACTAAATGTAAAACCCCGTGAATGACAACTCGGTAGATTTCTTTTTGAAAAGAAATATTGTTTTTTTGAGTATACTCTCTTATACGATCCACGCTTATAAAAAGATCACCGGCCAAGGGCTCTGCTTGCATCGGAAAAGTTAGAATGTCGGTATAATAGTCGTGATTTAGATACTCTTTATTAAGGTTAAGGAGGTAATCATCAGAGCAAAAAATGGTATTAATACAACCCAAGATTTTACCGTGATCAGTAACAATTTTTTTCAAACAAAAGATAATTTTTTCTTTGTCAATGCAGGGCGGCTCTACAGTTTCTGTATATAAAAATATGCCAGTGGTTTGATCTAAGGGTTCCACTTGGTATGCCATGGTTATATGAAAAAAAACAGCTTTACAGTACTGCCATTATTATTAAAAGTAATTTTGTCACACAGCTCCTTCATTAGAAAAACCCCTCTTCCTCCACATTCACATATGTTTTCTGCACATGTGGGATCAGGAATATTATGGGGATTAAATCCAGCACCTTCATCAGATACCAGGATGACTAAGCCTTTGGGTGTTTTTTGAGATTGTATGATTACTTTTTTATGTAAATCCCCATTGTTGCCATGAATGATAGCATTATTTACTGCTTCTGTCAGACTAATTAAGATATCAGGATATTTATCCGTGCTTATACGAAAGTGTTGTTGCAGCTGTTCCGCATACTTTTCTACTTGTACTACATTGGTAATACAAGAAGACAGAGCCAGTGATAGTTCAGTCATACGCTTTGGTGTTTACCTACCGAAGTGATTTGAAAAATAAGATACGGTTTTAAATCACTACATGCCATTTATGAAGCCTTTAAGGCTCTATAATATTCTTCTACCAAGAATTGATAATATGAATTTAACTCCGGCGAACTATTTTTGAAGAAATCTGTTTCTGCGTTTCTTTTTTTGAGATATTCTTCTAGTGATGGAGGCAATTTTCTTTTTTTATCGTCTCCAATTTGAGATTTTCTTTTATTTTCAAACTCTCTTTCTCTCTCGGCTTTTTCTGCATCCAAGAGGCGAGATATAATGTCTTGTTGTCGTTTCATTAATTCATTGTCCAATCTTTTGTTTACCAGATCAACTTCTTGTTTATCCATGTTGTTGATAATATCTTGAAGTTCTCCCGACGCACCTTTCCCCTCTTCTTGCCTTTGTTGCATAAGTTCTTGTAAGGCTTTTCGCAGTGCGGCTTGTTGAGCTGCAGCTTCTGCAAATTCATTTGAGCTTCCCTTCCCTCCTTTCTTCATTTTATCCTGAATCTCTTTTAACTTTTTAGATAAGCCTTCTTGACCTTCTGTAATTTTATCAGAAGGCATAGCCCCAGGTTTTCCTCCTTTTCCTTTTCCAGGCTTATTGCACATTTGAGACCCTGACATCATGCCCGACATTTGCTGTTGCATCTGTTCCATTGATTCGCTAAGCATAAGTGCTAAATCGTTTAGATTTTTCATGGAAAATCTCTGATGTTGGTGTGCTTCAGCTTTTTCTCTTGCCTCTAGTCTTACCATTGAATGATCCAAATTTGAGTTAATCTCGTTGACTTTTTCTGTAATAAAAGATTCTATTTTTTCTTGTCTTTTACTCAACTCTTGAAGACTATCTTCCACAATTTTAAAATCATCTTTTATTTTTAACTGATTTTGTGTAAGCGCTGTATATTTGGGAGTATTGATCCTACTCCTGTTTAAATCGTTTACTATGTTTTCCTGATTAAAAGAAAGGGTAATGATGTTTTCTAGCAGTTGTCTTAAAGTTTCGAGGTCTTCTTGCATTTGATCCATCTCGGCACCTTCCATATCCCCTTGCATGGCCGCCGCCATTTTTTTCATTTTTTCTGAAGCAGACTTTTGCTTTTGAGAGGATAATTGCTTTTGCTTTTCTTGAAGGTCTTCTTGAGATTCGTTTAGTTCATCATTTATCTCTTCCATCTGCTCTGGTGTATCATCTTCCATAGGCTTAGGGTATTCCAATTCGTCATTCTTTTCTTTTAATTCATCCATCTTTTCTTTTAGCTCTTCAAAATCGTTATTGATTTTTTCATGCTTCTCCTCCAGCTCTTTAGAATTTGAATCCTCTTTTTTTGTTTCTTCTGAAAGTTTATCCAGTTCTTCTGCTATCTTGTTTAGTTCCTCAATTGATTCATTCATCTCCTTTTCTACTTCTAGCTGTTTGTATAACTCTTTCAGTCTCTCAGCATGCTTTTCCATATTCTCTTGCTCAAGCTGCATTTCACTCAGCATTTGCAGAGATTGCTCTTTGTTCATCTCTTCCATAAGATCTTGTATCTTTTCCATGAGATCTTTACTCTCATCACTTACCATTTCCTCAAACAACTCTTGTAGCCTTTCTTGCTTCTCTCTTACTTCTTCTGGAAGCTTTAGATAGTCTTCTTGATTTTTTATATTCTTTTCGTGCTTTTCTTTTGCTCTTTCTAGTTTTTTCTGAAGGTCTTTTTGCTGTTCTATTAACTCTTCCATTTTCTTTTTATCCTTCCAGTCCATTTCTTTTTTCTGAAGTAAGTCTTCTCTAAGTTTCTTCAGTTTTTGCTGCATCTCTTGGATATCCTTAAGAGATTCATCAAGATCCTTATTTATTTGTTCTTCGTTAGCTTGCTCTTCTTCTTTAAATTCATCATGTGTAGCTTTGCAATATTTCATTATTGAAGACTTCGATGATTTACTTCCATTCACCTTATCATTATCAAACACTTCAAAATAGTATCTTACTTCTTCTCCTGGCTCTAGAGATATTTTAGTCAAATCTAGTATGTAATCAAAATTTTCGCTAGATCTCAATGCGCTTTTTATTATTTTTTCTTGAGAAGATTTTATAGATCCATATTTAGAAAATACGTCATATTTAAAATTTAACTTTTCAAGACCATAGTCATCTGCTACGTTTCCTGCGAAATAAAAAATATTATTTTCCAAACTATCCTGAAACCGTTCTACTGAAATAGATGGATATTTATCCTTTATCACATTAATAAAAAATGCTAGGCTGTCTCCTTTGGGCACGAGGGTGCTATTAAAAGCAACCAAGTAGGGGGTATTGTTTTTAAATTTTGCCTTGTGACTAAATTTTGATTTCGAGTTGCGTGTGGCTGCAACAGGTTCAGATTTGTTAAACCTTAATGACACGTAATCTGTGTTTTTAGCATTGATTGTCCAAGTTATTTGTGTGCCTTCAGGTATTATAACGTCTCCTATATTGGATACCTTTTCTTTGCTCTTGCCTGTATAAGCAGGGTAAATGAGGTCTAACTTATAATCTAGTAAACGTGGTTTTTCTAATACGTCAATAGTTATTTCTGTAGAAACTACATCACCCGAAAAAAGATTAAAACCAATGTCTTCCTGTAGATTATTGAAGGTGTGGGTAAATTCATTGTTACTTGTTTTCTGGAGACGATATTGATAGCCAGAGTAATCTAAAAATATTTCTTCTGGTATTATCTCACCTTCTGTTGATACTCTCAGGGTAAAATCATCATATTCTACAGCTGACATTTCTTCATTGAGCACCTGATAACGAAAAGGTGCAGCCTTTTCAAATTCTTGGCCATTATTAATAATACGGTAGGTACTGTCTGTAATAATAGTAGCATCAATAAAAAGAAACCCAATTAAAAGTAAAAATGGAGGTAAAGCATACTTAAGATACTTCTTGTTTTCACCCAAATTTATTGCTTTTTTAAAAGGTACAAGACGAATTGCTTCTGATTTTTTATTAATACTTGCTTCTATCAGAGATACATCTTCTTTTGATTCCAACTGCCCTTTTAATTGAAGAATATTAACCAATCGGTCATTTACATCAGGGAAATGATGGCCTAATATTTTAGCAGCTTGTGAGTGAGAAATAAGGCCGCCTAGCCTAAAATATTTCATTATTGGCAAAATGACCCAATAACCAAGGCCAGTAGCAAAAACCAAAAGAAAAGAACCAAAAAGTGTTTTTCTAATTCCTTTAGAAAAATAAAACTGATGTTCAAAAAAATTAAAAACAAGAAAAACCAAAAGTATCAGACCTATCCATAATAGCCCTCCTTTTAGTATTTTATTGAGATAGTACTTTCTAATAAATTGATCCAACTTTTGAATCAACAAGTTATAACCTGAATTGACCATTTTCTCTCTCTTTTTTTTTTACATAAACCTCTACTAACATTAACGGTAAAAAAGAAAATCTATGTTGCTCTTCAACCTTACAAATTTACTTATTGAAAAGCTCAAAGTCAATATTGTCATAATGTAGGCGCCTCCATGTAAGATTATATTCCAAATAAGAAATGCCTTGATGGAGTATTTTAGCCACCAAGACATTTAATATTTTAGCCAAATAAAACTAAATTTAGATAAGTGTTGTTATCCTCCTACTTCAAAAGTGACTTTTAGGCTCACTCTATATTCTGAGATTTTTCCGTTTTTTACGGTAACACTCATGTTGTTTACATTGGCAGATTTGATATTCTTAATGGACACTGAGGCTTTTTTTATAGCCTGTGAGGTAGCGTCTTCCCAGCTTTTTTTGGAATTCGCCAATAACTCAATTACTTTAATTACAGTCATATTATATTTTTTAAAAAATTAAATAATAAGTAAGATTCATAAGTGCTTAGGGTTATACTTTGGCTGATAAAGCCTCTTTTATTACCTTATACTTCTTTCATTTATATCTTAGGTCAAATCCAGCCACTATATAATAACTTAATCGAAATACACTATTATAAAGAATGATTCTCGCACTATTAGTAATAAAAAAAGTTGCTATCAGCATAGGCTAGAATCTCGTCGAGCTATTTTTTATACTAAAAGCAGACTACCTGTGCAATTCTATTAATAGAATTTAAAGCTCTTGTCTAAGACTTACAAATACTGTGCACAAAATTTTCGAAGAAATATGCATTTAATGATTTAAGAGACACTTAATCCAAAGAGTGTTAAAAAATAGAGATGTACAATATCGTGTATTGGTACAGTGTTTGTAACTGGTATAAAAACTAACTATACCGAAACACTCTACTCTTATTAACTAACTAAGAACGATAACTGAATGAATAAGTATCATCGTAGTGTGTATATCTTTATGTTAAGTCTATTTCTAGATTTTTCTCTTTTAGGGCAAATGTATACTTCCAATCCTGTAAAATTTACAGATTTGAAATACGCTGACTCTGTAGAAATACGGAGCCGTACCGGTAGCAATGTCTTGCTTTCTTCTGAGGCGAAACAAACAATTGACGATTTTTTCAAGAAAATTTCTCCTCAAGAAATCAAAACACTTCACAAAGGATATTCAAAAGACAAGTCATCTTACTATGGAATATTACAATTGATCACCTCTACAGGAAATCACAGGTTATTTTATTATTGTGAAAATGTAAACGGAAAATTTCTGATTACTAAGGTCCGAATACATGAGAGATAAAATTATAAGGGCATATTAGGCTTTATACTTAAAAATGGGCAAATACTCAATATCTTGTTTAAACAGAAAGATTTGGCTTTTTTTTGGTCAAAAATACCACCAAATCACAACATTGAGTCCACTCCGAAAACCCACAAAACAAAAAAGTTCACTTCCACAAGTTTTGCATAAATCTTTAGGTGAGCTTTACATTTTTCTCAATTCGCTGATATTCAAGCACCCCCGAATCTCCAAAAATGGAAATTTAACCCAAAACGATTCTTTTTATGAAAAATGTTAGTTTTTAGAGTAGATTCTTTATTTATCTTTTTGATAAAAATCTTGTCAAGAAAATTGATGTTTTTATAGAAAAGTCAAATTACAAAGGTGATTGACTTACCAATAACTCTTTACACATGAAATCGCTCAATATTAGCTCCCAGTGCATTTAATCTGATGTCAATATCTTGATAACCTCTATCTATTTGATTCACGTTGTGAATAATGCTAGTGCCCTCAGCTGATAAAGCTGCAATAAGAAGGGATACTCCGGCTCTAATATCTGGAGAGGTCATCTCTATCGATTTAAGCTGTTGGCTCCTACCCAAACCAATTACAGTAGCTCTATGGGGGTCACATAAAATGATCTTTGCTCCCATGTCAATTAACTTATCTACAAAGAACAATCTACTTTCAAACATTTTTTGGTGTATTAACACACTGCCTTTTGCTTGAGTAGCGAGTACTAAAATTACACTTAAAAGGTCTGGAGTAAAACTGGGCCAAGGAGCGTCATAAATGGTCATAATAGAACCATCAATGAAACTTTTTATCTCGTATATATCTTGAGCAGGAATCCATAAATCATCACCCTTAAATTCTAATTTTATTCCTAATTTTTCGAATACTGATGGAATGAGCCCAAGATGTTTTGCTTTAACATTAGTAATTGTTAATTCTGATTGAGTCATTGCTGCAAGGCCAATAAAACTTCCAATCTCGATAAAATCAGGAAGGATAGTATGGGTATTGCCTTTTAGTGAACTAACCCCTTCTATTTTTAATAGATTTGAGCCCATTCCTTCTATGTGAGCTCCCATGCTAATTAACATTTTACACAGCTGCTGAAGGTAGGGCTCACATGCTGCATTATATATTGTGGTAACCCCTTTTACTAAGACTGCTGCCATTATAAGGTTAGCTGTGCCCGTGACTGATACTTCTTCCATAAGTATATAGTTTCCATTGAGTTTGCTACCATCAAGAAAAAAGGTGTCATCCTTATCGTTGTACTTAAACTCTGCTCCCAATTTTAAAAACCCATTAAAATGGGTGTCTAGTCTTCTTCTCCCTATTTTATCCCCTCCTGGTTTAGGTAAAAACGCTTTTCCAAAACGAGTCATAAGTGGGCCCATGAGCATTACAGAGCCTCTGATTTTTTTTGCCGTTTTCAGATATTCTTCAGACGAAAAAAAACTTAAATCAATATTGTCTGCTTGAAATGAATAGGTCGATTTCGTTTCTCTCTTTATTTTTACTCCAAGTCCTTTCAAGAGATTAATGAGCCTTTGCACATCCAAAATATCTGGAATGTTATGGATTGTAACTTTTTCAGATGTAAGTAATACTGCTGAAAGTATTTGGAGCGCTTCATTCTTAGCTCCTTGTGGCTGTATATTACCAGAGAGGCGTGCAGAGCCTTCTACTTTAAAGGAAGTACCGATCATAATTTTTTTGTATTAAAAATTCGTGCCTACTCAGGAGGGTGCTTTTGAAGCCTGTCTGCCAATCAAAAAAGTAAAATTTATTATTTTTTTGATATGCAAGGTTCATTTTAATCAGAAATCGAAGATATGGCAAAGTAGTCAAGACCCATTCACGCCTGAAATAAGGCAATTATAGCATAGCTATTTGATAGTAACTAAACAGCCACCGTCAAATTTTGTTAAAAACGACTCTTTTTTCAGCTACTCTGCGGCTATTTGAGTAACAATAGAATTGCTATTACGACTCAAATGAACCTTGGATTAGCATATAACCAGCCCATTTTTATTTAAAAAGCACTTTGGCTGTGTAGTTACAGTTGTTATAAAAATAGCCTGAGCATAGCGAAAAAACAAATTTTTTCTAACCAAATTTGATGTGCCAATGTAGTTACAAATAAACCAAGGAGACTCTTTAAATTACAAAAGAAGAAAAAGAATTATCTTCTTCTTTTATTGTTACTGTGGTTTGATTTTCCTCTCCTTTGTCGAGACTTATTATTATAATTATTGCTGCTAGGCTTGTTGGGTCTGATTTTTATTTTGGAGGTCAAACCATCTAGTGATTCTCCTTCTTCAATAATCAAAACTCCTTTTGACAATTTTTTAATATCCGCCTTAATGACTTCATCACTTGCATAATGTTCTTTGCTCCAAGTACGATAAGCCAACTTCATATAAGCGCCTATTGTTATGGCAAATTCCATCCGTTTTTCCTCATCTTCCATAGCAACTGCCTTGGTAATCATTGATTTTACATTGTTACCATAATGCCTATAATTATAATCTCTATTCGGGTATTCCACCATAGCTGGTGCAAGTTGGGTAGATTCTGGACTAGGAATTTCGCCATCTGGAGGTATTACCTTTAATTCAAAATCTGCGATACGAAACAAATGGCGCCACAGCTTTTCTCTGTATTCTTGGTTGTTTCTATGTGCGGGGTTCATAAGATGCATGAGGTCTATTATGGTTTCCGCAAAATGTTGCCTTTCTACAGCGTCTTCGATGCCCTTTGCATGTTGGATTAATTTCTGCACATTTCTCCCATACTCGGGGATGATCAAGTGCTCTTTTTGAGAATTATATTCTATATTATGTATCATGATATCTTATTCTACTGTTACGGATTTAGCTAAATTTCTAGGTTGATCAACATGACATCCTCTCATCACGGCTATATGATATGACAATAGCTGAAGAGGAACAATGGATAAAAGCGGAGAAAAAATCTCCTGTGTGGAAGGAATAGTAATTGTAAAGTCTGCGAGATCACTTATTCTCGTGTCGTCTTCATCTACTATTGCAATTACAGTGCCTTTTCGGGCCTTTACTTCCTCAATATTACTAATTATTTTGCTATAAGCACTCTTATTAGTCGCTATTATTATCACAGGCATGTAAAGATCAATTAATGCAATGGGGCCATGTTTCATTTCAGCTGCAGGATAACCTTCGGCATGTATGTATGAAATTTCTTTTAATTTTAAAGCGCCTTCCAGAGCAATAGGAAAGTTGCATCCCCTTCCCAGATAGAGTGCATTTTGAGCACTTTTTATCTCTGCTGATACATATTTAATTTTATCGTTAAGTTTTAATATTTCTCTCACCTTTGAGGGGATGGTCACAAATTCTTGAATCAAGTCTTTATAACGTTCTTCTGCAAGGGTCTTTCTTTCTCTTCCCAATTGTATTGCAATTAAGGATAACAATGTCAACATCGAAGTAAAAGCCTTAGTGGATGCCACCCCTATTTCTGGGCCTGAGTGAATATAGCTTCCACTTTCTGTCATTCTTGCAATAGAAGACCCAACGACATTTACTATACCATATGTCATGGCGCCAGAAGACTTAGCTAATTCTAAAGCCGCCAAGGTATCAGCCGTCTCTCCTGATTGGGATAAGACTATTACAACATCTTTTTTTCCTAGTATTGGGTTTCTATACCTAAATTCAGATGCATATTCTACCTCTACGGGGATACGAGCCAATTCTTCTATTAAATACTCTCCTATAAGGGCTGCGTGCCACGAGGTACCACATGCTGCAAATATGATCCGGTCAACATTTAGAAATCTATCAATATTTTCAGCCATTCCACCTACGTGCACCCAATTTTCCTTCTCATTTATTCGGCCTCTCATGCTTTCTAAAATGGTATGTGGCTGTTGGAATATTTCTTTAAGCATAAAATGATCATAGCCGCCTTTTTCGAGCTCCTCTATTTTTATATCTATCTTATGTACTTTCGTCTGCACTTCATTTGTATCAAGATCATATACTTTATATCCCTTATCTTTTTCTATTTCTACTATCTGTTCATCTTCTAGATATACTACTTGATCGGTGTATTCTACAATAGGCGTAGCATCTGATCCCAAGAAGTGCTCATTATCGCCAATACCTAAAACCAATGGGCTCGATTTTCGTGCTCCATATAAAGTATCTGGTACGTCACTATCCATAAGTACGATTGCATACGCACCTACCACTTTGTTTAATGCCTTTATTAACGCATCTCTGGTAGTAAGTGAATCAGAATTTTTATACTCTTCAATAAGATGAACCAAAACCTCTGTATCGGTATCACTATTAAAAGTATGGCCTAATTCTTCTAGCGTAGATTTAAGAATATCGTAATTTTCAATTATTCCATTATGTGCCAGTACTATCTTTCCATCTCCTGAAGTGTGTGGGTGAGAATTTCTATGACTGGGAGCACCATGGGTAGCCCATCTAGTATGACCTATCCCAATGGTACTGTTCACCTCTTTATTACTTACAAAATCCTCGAGATCTTTTACCTTACCTTTCCTTTTATATGTTTGGATTTTATTAGTAATAATACTAATACCTGTGCTATCGTAACCGCGATATTCTAATTTTTTAAGGCCCCTTATTAATATAGAGTAAGCTTGATTCTTTCCGTTATAGGCTACTATGCCACACATATTTGTATTGGATTTATTATTCCACGGTGAATGTAACTCTCATTTTTGGTGCCTTTGTGGGATGACCAGAGCCAAATAGAATGACCCTGCGTGGGGTTTGTTCTCTTTTGAACACTTCGATGTGCATTCTACCATCCTCTTGTCCTTTTTGTACTGCCTTAGCATAAGTGGTAACATTCATAGAGTAACCTGCTAAATTGTTGTTGCCTATAGAGTCTTGTAATATTCCTCCAAATAGCAATTCAATGCCACTCTGTCCTGAAAAGGCATTAAATGCAATATTTACATCTTCTATTCTCTCTCCTGTTGATGCTTTGGTTAGGATTATTGACTCAGCAGGAGGAAAAAACCCGTTGAAGTCTCCTGGATAAGCTTCATCTAGGAAAAAACGCAATTGCACTTGATTCAATGATTTACCTACTAATTCTTTCACACTTGAAATATCCACTTCTGTCACGACCCCATCTAATCCTTGTACAAATAATGGCTCTCCATTGGTAAGGTCTTGATTTAAATACATTTCTACAGGGGTGCCTGAATGATCAGTTGTAAATGTTTGCTGTCTTACTCCACTTATCACGTATCTTTCTACTCTTTTGGTATCATCTTCTGTAGTATAAAATACCTCTACCCCTGAAACTCTATTGGGAGTTACCAAATCAACACCAAACATAGAATTTCCATTCTGAGGTGTACTTGTTATTACAAAACCATTGATCAATTCTCTTAAAGATTCATTATTCTTATTACTCAAGGTATCAGCAAATATGGCATTGGCAAGAGTTTGATCCATTCTTACTCTGATCTGTGGCCCCAAACGCAATTCTTCATCTGTAAGATGATTAACAATGGTAATAGAATCTTGAGCATTGGGCCTAAAGTTTTCTAAAGAACCGATTGGTATCATCTCTTGGCCAACGAATTTTTCAAATTCCTGGTTAGAGTATAAAGTGTCCATTCCGTCGAGTCTTTCACCCAGACGATATATTTTAATGTCATGCAATGCTGTAGTATCGCCATAGTTTCCCAGACGGTTGTATCCAAAAATAAAAACCATTGAATCTAACTTATCTCCAGCAAAATTTAGGGCTATGTCACCTGACAGTAACATCTCAAAGTGAATAACAGATTCTGACTTTCCAAATATTGGGTCATCTAATGCCCCCACCATGAAAGATTCATTGGTAAAACTGTTCATGAAAAAAGTAGGAATTCTACCTTCTTCTACAGTTGAAGTTTTTATGATCAATTCGTCAGTGAACCCAAGAGAAATGTCTTCGTCATCTACTAAACCACTTCCTACAGTAGTAGCTTTATTACATCCTATGCTTAATAAGAAGCCAACTGATATTACAATCAGTAAAAAATAATAAGGAGAGATTTTCAATATTTATTCCTCTAATAGTGATGAATAGAAATTAAGAACTTCAGTGAGATATTCTTCACCTTCTATATATTCTTGTAAAGGTGCAGGAGAAGCTGCGATAGCCTCTAATACAGATTCATTTAACGCCATTTTCCCAGGCATTATTCCATCTACATGTTGAATAGCGCCTTCATTTAACTTAATTTTATCATTTTGAATATAACCAGCAAGGTCTTCTTCTTCAATGCTATTTATACAGGCTTTTTCTATAAAGCTTTTATCAAATGATTCTTCATATGATGAGTCATAAGGGCTGTACACCATTTTTGCGTTTTCAAAAATAGGACTGTTTTTATAGATTTTCTGAAAATATACAGGCACTAAGCTGGACATCCAACCATGGCAATGAATAATATCAGGAGGCCAGCCAAACTTCTTAACTGTTTCCATAGCGCCTTTGCAGAAGAAGATCATCCTTTCGGCATTGTCATTAAAAGGCTTATCATCTGCATCATCAAAAACTAACTTTCTCTTAAAAAATTCTTCATTATCCAAGAAATACACTTGCATTCTAGACCCAGGAAGAGAAGCTACTTTAATAATCAATGGAAAATCATCATCATCCACAATAATATTCATACCTGATAACCTCACCACTTCATGAAGCCTATGCCTTCTTTCGTTTATAGTGCCAAATTTTGGCATCAGCACACGTACTTCGTAGCCTTTGTTATATATATATGGTGCAAGAGCTTGCACCATATCAGAAATCTCTGATAAAGTCGTATAAGGTTTCATCTCCTGGCTGATGAAAAGCACTCTCTTCTTAGTCATAGGTTCATTCAAATGTTAATCCTGCTTTAGCTTGGCGTCAGAAATGATCTTTTTCAAAATAAAAAATACTCAGTTATAACACGTTTCTAAAAATGGAGTGCAAAGATACTACCTTTTGCATTAATATGGCTGAGGCCTTGGTTATCTAGAGACTAAACGAGAACTATCATTTTTGAAAAATGATTATTCTAGCCAAAATTTAACTTTTTTAAAATTTAGTAATGCTTTAGCATAATTGAATTGAAGAGAAATGGAAATATCAAGAATGGTATTGTTAAGGTGGATTTCGTTAAGCTACTTCTTGCTTCCTTGATAAATCCGTTGTTTTATTATTCTTCTAAGTTGTAATATGAAAAATTAATTTGCCTCTTAGAAACATCCACCCCTTGGAGCACAACTTTCAGCTTATCACCAAACTTATAAATCATGTCACCATCCATAGTACGAATGTGGGCACTACTAGAAGTAAGCGTTTGTAAAATTCCAATATCTCCAAAAGGAATGAGACCCTCGGCTTTTGACTCTATGGTTTCTACAAACATTCCTTTTTCGATCATTCCTGACACAGTAGCCTCAAATACTTCACCTATACGGTCATGCATATACATGGTCTGCATATATTTTACTGATTCTCTTTCTGCATTTACGGCTTTTCGTTCTTGACGAGAAATATGTTTGCATTTTTCTTCTAATGATGGTCCATTTACACGAAAATAATCTTTTAGGTTCTTATTTAATATTCTATGTACTAAAAGATCGGCATACCTTCTTATCGGCGATGTAAAATGTGAGTAATGACTGAATCCTAATCCATAATGCCCAATGTTATCAGATGAATATTCTGCCTTTGCCATTGTTCTAATAGCTAGAGGCATAAGAATACTCAAATGTTCAGGATCCTTTACATTTGAGGCCATGTTATTAAATGATTCTGCTATTTCTTTTGGTGTATTGAGCTTAAATTTTATTCCAAATTCTGTGGCCAACAAAGCAAAATCAGCAAGTTTGTCAGGGTCGGGTTGGTCGTGAATACGATAAACAAATGGTATAGTTGAGGTTCCTTTTTCTTTATTAGAAATAAATGTAGCAACTTCTTTATTCGCTAGAAGCATTAAATCTTCTACAAGTAAATGGGTGTCTTTGCGCTCTTTTACAAATACCCCGAGAGGCTTACCTTCTTCATCCAGTATAAATCTAAGTTCATCCGATTCAAATTTTATTGATCCATTTTGATATCTCTTTTCTCTAAGCATTTTTGATACCCGATCTACTTGTGCTAACTCGGTAGCGTATGTTCCTTTACCAGAATCAAGTGTTTCTTGGGCTTCTTCATATGTAAATCTTTTGTCAGAGTGGGTAAGCGTTCTGCCCAGCCACCTGTCTATTATTTCTCCTTTTTTATTAAATTGAAAAACTGCTGAAAATGTAAATTTATCCTCATGGGGTCGTAGCGAACACAGTTCATTTGATAGTCGTTCTGGCAACATTGGGCACACTCTATCTACAAGATATACAGATGTAGATCGCTCTAGTGCTTCTTGGTCTAAGGCTGAATTTTCTTTTACAAAATGGGATACATCGGCAATATGCACACCTATTTCTTCATCACCATTTTCTAGTATTCTATAGGAAATGGCATCATCAAAATCTTTTGCATCAGCAGGGTCAATAGTAAACGTGAGCACATCTCGCATATCTCTACGTTCAGCCAAGTCTTCATTTGATATTTTGTCATGCATCTTGGCTGTTTCTGCTATGACCTCATCAGAAAAAGCAATGTCAAAACCCTCATTGATTAATATTGAGGTCATCTCTAAGTCATGTAGTTTTCCTGATGATAGTACTTTTTCTATCTCACCTTTTACTAAGCCATTGCGCCCATAATGCACTATTTTTACAATGACCCTTTCTCCTTTTTTAGCCTCATGATGGCCTACTATTTCTATTTTTATTGAGACATTGCGACTCACTACCTCTACTACACCATATCCTGAAACACGGTCGTATACTCCCACAAATTTCTTGTGCGCTCTTTTCTTAATCTCTACTACTTTCCCTTCTGGCTTTCTCATACCTCGTCGCTGAAACACTTCTATGATTACTTCGTCATCATGCAAAGCCGTATGTAGTTTCTTTTTTGACACATATACGTCAGGAATATCTCCAACTGTAACAATATATGCCGATCCTGATTTGATCATGTCTACCCTGCCTGTAAGGTATTGTTCTTTTATAGAAGATGATGATATTCTCCTGTCCTTTTCGCCATTTGCCAGTTGGTACAAGTCATCTACTATATGCCTGAGCTTTCCTTCTTTTTGAAAATCTATAAGTACACCAAGGATGGCATCTTTGCTGTTTTTTATTTTAAGATTCTTGGCTATTCTGGTTGGCTTAAATCGCTTTTTTGGACTTTTCGTGAATAAGGTTAGGATTGCTTTTTCTAGTTCCTTTTTTCTTAATTTTTTTGAGCTATACTTTTTATTATTCTTCATTGTTTTTTGATAATATTATTTTGCCATCTGGGGCAATGTCATAGGATATGGTTTGACTGTTCAATGGATTATAATAATCTCTTCTCCCTTCATCGTTTCCTATGACTACTTTTATGTGGCTGTCCTCATCAATGGAGGCAATGTAAGTCACCATTTCATCGTCTTTGACAAATGTGCCTGCAAGTGCTTTGCTGTCGAGTACTTTGCCTTTGTCTGATATGATTAATAGATGGTATTCATTTTTAATTAATCCTGCCTTATAATATACGATAGGCACATGTGCATTTTCTTTTTTTAGTTTAAAACATGGAATATATTCTGTGAATTCATCCAGTTCTAAGTCACCATCCAACGGTAGCATTACCTCTTGAATGATACTCTGAGAAAGCGGACGGTTTTCTCTGCTGTATATAACAATCTCTTCTATTGATAATATTATTGGCGGGGTGACTTCTGGAAAATATTCCAAAAATTCATTCAAATCTTCTATGGTCATTTACACTATTACGGTCATAACAAGCACAAAAGTAAGGGATAAACCACATTCACACCATATTAATTAAAATGATTCTAAATAAAATATAAATGGATGTAAAATTTTAGAAGCATTGATAAACTGTATTTTTGTAGAAGAAAATAGAAAAACCATGTCTTGGCTAATATCATTCTTTGCATCAAGTATAGGGCGAAAGCTTATTATGTCGCTCACAGGATTATTTCTTATTACATTTCTTATTGTGCATCTCATCGGTAACTTACAATTACTTTATGATGATGGAGGGCAAGCATTTAATACTTATGCATACTTCATGACGCACAACCCCATCATCAAAACCGTGTCATGGGGATTATACGCTCTCATTCTTCTGCATGCCATACAAGGGGTGCTATTGGCGCTTTATAATAGAAAAGCAAAAGGGACGAAATATGCTGTCAATAATTATGAAAATGTTTCTTGGGCATCAAAGAATATGACATTATTGGGAATTTTAGTGTTTGCTTTTTTATTGTTACATATGGGTGATTTTTGGTGGAAAATGAAATTTACAGAAGAGTTAGACATGGTTACTTATGCTGGTTTTGATCATTCTATAAAAGATTTATTCACTAGAGTATCATTAGCATTTGAAGAACTTTGGATTGTGATAGCTTATATGATAGGGTTGTTGGCTTTGGCTTTTCACCTATTTCATGGCTTCGACTCGGCATTCCAAACATTGGGACTAAGACATAAAAAATATACTCCCCTGATTTCTGCTGTGGGAAAAACATATTCGATTCTCATACCAATCGGATTTGCTATTATTCCTCTGTACATCTATTTCACAAAGTAAATAATTTTATAAATTATGAAATTGGATAGCAAGGTTCCTGAAGGCAAATTAGCCGAGAAATGGACAAAATATAAATCTAACATGCCCCTTGTAGCTCCTAATAACAAAAGGAGGCTAGAAGTAATCGTAGTGGGCACAGGGCTAGCAGGTGCGTCGGCAGCAGCGACATTAGGCGAGTTAGGATATAATGTGAAATGTTTTACTTTTCATGACAGTCCGCGAAGAGCACATAGCATTGCAGCACAAGGGGGAATAAATGCCGCTAAAAATTATCAAAATGATGGCGATAGTGTGTTTAGATTGTTTTATGATACCATCAAAGGTGGTGACTACAGATCTAGAGAAGCCAATGTACACCGGCTTGCAGAAGTGAGTACAGATATCATTGATCAATGTACAGCACAAGGTGTTCCTTTTGCTAGAGAATATGGTGGCCTTTTGGCAAATAGGTCATTTGGGGGCGTGCAAGTATCTCGTACGTTTTATGCCCGTGGCCAGACAGGCCAACAGTTACTCATAGGTGCTTACCAAGCATTGAGCAGACAGATAGCCAAAGGCACAGTCACAATGTATAATAGGCATGAAATGTTAGACCTTGTAAAAATAGATGGTATAGCACGTGGTATTATAACGAGAAACTTAGTTACCGGTGAATTAGAAAGATTTTCAGCTCATGCTGTTGTTCTGGGTACAGGAGGATATGGCAATGTATACTATCTTTCTACCAATGCAATGAACTCAAATGTATCAGCCTCATGGAGGGCAGTAAGAAGAGGAGCCTTAATGGCAAATCCATGTTACAATCAAATCCATCCTACCTGCATACCCGTTTCTGGTGATTATCAATCAAAGCTCACTCTTATGTCAGAATCGCTCAGAAATGATGGTCGTATTTGGGTGCCAAAAAAGAAAGAAGATGCTCAAGCTATCAGAAGCGGTAAGAAAACAGCACTTGATTTAACAGAAGAAGATCGAGATTACTACCTTGAAAGAAGATATCCAGCTTTTGGAAACTTAGTGCCAAGGGATGTAGCTTCTAGAGCAGCAAAAGTGGCTTGTGACCAAGGCAACGGAGTATCACCTACAGGACTGGGAGTGTTCTTAGATTTCACATCTGCCATACAAAGATATGGCCTTCAACAGGCCAACAGCAAAGGACTGAGCACTGATAGTGCCAATGTGACCAAACTGGGTAAAGAAGTAATAAAAAACAAATATGGCAACCTTTTTCAGATGTATGAAAAAATATCTGGAGAGAACCCATATGAACGGCCAATGAAAATTTATCCAGCTATTCACTATACAATGGGAGGACTTTGGGTAGATTATAATTTAGAAACAAATGTGCCTGGATTATTTGCTATAGGAGAAGCAAATTTCTCTGACCATGGTGCCAACAGGCTAGGAGCATCAGCACTTATGCAAGGTTTAGCAGATGGGTATTTCGTTTTGCCTTATACCATTGGTAATTTCCTTTCTACTCAAATCAGAAAAGATAAGATCGCTAATGATGGGCCCGAATTTGTACAAGCAGAAAAAGATGTAAGAGCCCGACTAGAGGGGCTTTTGGAAGTAAAAGGCAATCAATCAGTGGAACGATTTCATAAAAAATTGGGAAAAATTATGTGGGAATATGGTGGAATGTCACGTAATGAAGCTGGCCTAAAAAAGGGAATAGCAGAAGTAAAAGCGCTAAGAAAAGAATTCTATATGGATGTATATGTGCCCGGCAGCATCGATGAATATAACCCTGAATTAGAGAAGGCGGCTAGAGTGGCTGACTTTATGGAACTGGGAGAAACTCTGCTATTTGATGCCTTAAATAGAAAAGAATCTTGTGGTGGTCATTTTAGAGAAGAGTCGGTAAGCAGTGAAGGAGAAGCCAAGAGGGATGACAAAAATTACACTTATGTAGCAGCTTGGGAATGGAAAGATGGTCAAGATCCAAAAGTGCACAAAGAAAAATTGCAATTTGACGACGTAGAGCTCAAAACTAGGAGCTATAAATAGGGTGACTATTGGTTGGTGTAGTTATAAAAGAAAAAGATGAAACTAAATCTAAAAATTTGGAGACAATCAGGGCCGGATGCTAAAGGTCATTTTGATAATCATACAGTAGAGGCCAGTGAGCATATGTCTTTCCTTGAAATGCTCGACGTGCTCAATGAAAAATTGATCAGCGAAAAGAAAGACCCTGTTGCTTTTGCTCATGATTGCAGAGAAGGAATATGCGGTACATGCGATCTTGTGATAGATGGAAGACCTCACGGGCCACAGAAAGGAACTACTACATGTCAGCTTCATATGAGGCAATATAAAGATGGCGATACTATAACCATTGAGCCATTTAGAGCATCTACTTTTCCTATAATTAAAGATTTAGTAGTAGATCGTTCTGCTATGGATAGTGTAATTCAGGCAGGAGGATATGTATCAGTGAATACGGGTCAAGCTGTGGATGCCAATGCCATTCCTGTAGAACAAAATATTGCCGCAGCAGCTTTTGATTCTGCTACTTGTATTGGCTGCGGAGCATGCATAGCAGCTTGCCCTAATGGATCAGCCATGTTATTTACCTCTGCTAAAGTGAGCCACCTTGGCAAACTGCCTCAAGGGCAAATAGAACATAAAAAAAGAGTGCAAAACATGGTTGCACAGATGGACAAAGAAGGTTTTGGATTTTGCTCAAATGTAGGGGCTTGTGAAGCAGAATGTCCTAAGGAAATCTCACTTGACAATATTGCTTTTATGAACCGGGCATTTATCGGTTCTGTTTTTAGTTCTGAGGATTGACCACTTTGTGGTTGCTTTAGACTCTTTCTTTTGATAAAAAAGGTTTGAAGCATTTCATCTCAGAAAGATGGTAACAAATCAATATTTTCATCATCTCCGACTCGCGAAGAGCGGGCTCTATATGCATTGGCAGTGACATTAGTTAAATCTATCAATAAAATTGGTATAGGAGATGATAAAATGTTCTCTAGGCTTTTCTAAAAAAGCGGCATGATCACCACCTGATATCACCACCCAACTCTTATCCGCAGTTTTTAGTCTTGTGAACAATTTGGCTTGTCGTGCTGTAGGTGCAATCGGGTCATGTTCACCCTGCAATACTATTACGGGAATAGCTATTCTAGAAGGGTCTATGGCATTGTATTCACTAGTATTTCTCCAATCGACTCTGATAGGATCAGACTCTAAAGCAACTTTTACAAATGTGTTTATGGCGTTCTGACTGATGCTTGATGGTGTTATAAAGTCACCAGCAGCATGGGCCACAGTATTTACTCTTTTTACCAATTGTATGTCGTTAGGGTCATTTGGAATAATGTCATCTAAGTCTTTCCAAAAGCCAAATAAGGCCAAACTTGCGATATGGTCTGACTTGCTATTTTGTGCTGTTAAAATAGACAATGTCGATCCCATAGACCACCCAAACAAATGCACTTTTGACTCTTCGTTTTCTTCGGATATCCATTCTAGGACGGTAAGTATATCTTTAACAGCTACACTAGGGGACAACCATTCGCTACTGTCTCTTGGGGTGGCACCATATCCTCTCAAATCAACTGCATAAGTCGTATAACCATTCTCTACCATACCATCCATGAGAGACAACTCTTCGCCCTCTACCTGCAAATCAAAATCTGGGATGCCACTCCAAGTACGTCCATGTACAAAGAGAATATAGCCTTTTGGATTGACGGTTTTCTTTTCCCACAAAGCGATAGGGTGTCCTGATGACATCACCGTATGCTTTTCTAATAATCTATCCTGATTCTGAATGATTGTACTATAATCATCATTGTTTTTACATGAGTTGCAAGTCATGGATATCAATATCACCAATGGCATCACCCATAACTTGTCTATAAAATTTTTCATAATTTTTGAGTTAATCCAAAAGTTTATTGTACACTTTTTTGAGCGTCTTTTATTTTTAATCCCTATTACATCAACCCAGTGTTCTTTTGGTCGATTATTAGGGTATCCGTTATCTTGTCTATATAATTTACGTGCATCCGTAAAATTATGCTTTGGGTTTAAATTTCGAGTTAATTGCATCATAAAATGTTGAGTCCACTCCGGAAACAGACATTTTTCACAAAATGAGTTGTTTTGGATGAGATTTACATTTATTGAGATTCGGTGATGCCTGAGTATCAGCTCATTGAAAAAAATATAAAGATCGCCAAA
>JAZGFD010000005.1:0-26902 GCA_036479115.1 Saprospiraceae bacterium
TCTGTCAAGGATAAATTGACGGGTAACTTTGGCATCTTTTGAACCTGCTCTTTGTTAAAAATACTCGCCATATCTACTGCTATGACTGCGTTTTTTGCCTCGTTCAGGATCAAATTATGCGCAAAGCTAACCCGTCATTTAACACTTGACAGAGCACTAGTGCGTCAAACACAAAGTATCGCACATTTTAATATTTGTTCTTTTTCATCTGCTCATCGTTTGAAAATATTTCATTATTCTACAGCATAACTCCAATTTTCAGTCTCAATCAGATAAACATTAACTGCCTCTAATGTGCGCTAAACTTCATTCTTGGCGCAATTAAGATTTTTGATTTTGATAAAAAAATAGAAACGAAGAAAGAATATACAATACTCGATATGGTATCCATCCTAATTAATTTATTATGGGATTCATTTGATTTCTGTATCGTATCCATTTTCTTTTAAGTATTTTGACAATGCATCTGTATAGCCATGAGTAGGGTATATATGTATGGCCTCAGTGGCTTTGATGGTCTGGATTAGCCCAATCCAATCAACATGATCAGATAGCACAAAAGCACGATCAGCATTGACTTTACGCCGCCTTTCTCTTGACATCATCCACCCTGAGGCAGATGCAATACTCAATGCCCTTATTTTTGTAATCACATTGCTTATTCCTCCCGAAGAAGGGGTAACAATAAGTGCATTTTCTAATTCTTTTGTAGTAATTTTTGTTGATAGAGGAGTTGTTTTAACAATTGGAATACCGAGGTGTCGAAAAGCCTTGTTAATGTTCTCAACGGCAGGATGCGTAAATATTCTACCTATGTGCTTATCTACATTTTGGATGACCCTTTGCGCCTTGCCTAGGGAATAAGCTGTAATAAGAGAAGTTGTTTTTTCTGCAGCATTAGCAGCCCACCATTGGTTAATTTGGTCAAATGTTTTTTCTTGCTTGCCCCATTTATAGATGGGTAACCCAAAGGTGCACTCTGTGATAAAATGGTGGCATTTTACAGGTTCGTAAACCTCGCTCACACCATCGTCTTCTACTTTATAATCACCAGAAACTACCCACACTTCTCCTTTATATTCAACTCGTATCTGAGCAGAGCCGATAATGTGCCCTGCAGGATGAAAGGAAAATTTTACACCATTTATAGTTATTGGCTCACCATATCCTATTCCAGAAGCTGGAATATTTTTTCCTAATCTTAATTTTAAAACAGGAAGGGTAGTATGAGTACAGAGATAAGATTTGTGTCCTGATCGTGCATGATCACTATGAGCATGTGTGATTAGTGCTTTTTGCACTTTCTTACTGGGATCAATATATATATCAGCCTGCTCACAATAGATTCCTTTGTTGGTAAAATTTAAAAGTGCCATAGTGTATATCCATAAGAAGGATGAATGTCAGTAATAAGTCATTTGCATTTCAAATATCAAACATAATTTTTAGATTTAGCATAAGTGCTAATATTTTATTTTTTTCAAAAAAAAGTAATTGCTGATCGTGTGCTTCTGAGACTTATTGAAAAGGCAGGCAAAAAGTATAGCTTTTAGTGGCCAAAATCTTATCGAGAGGTAGGCTTCTAATTATGTCTGAAATGCTTGTGAGAGTAGAGTGTTTTTGCTACAAAAGTGGGTTTTAGACTTTAAATGATGCATTTAAGGGGTTGCATAATAAGGAGAGAAATTCGCTTATTTAAAGAAAACACCTTTGTACTCATCATAGCCAGGAGTAATACCGAGATGAATAAGGGTACGTTTATACCCATATTCTTTACTATTGATAATGAACACTTTGGATGCTATAGCTTCGCATAGTTCTTCATGCTCATTTTTCCAAGAATAAGCGACGGTATAAGCAGCGGCATCTACACTCTTTTTCCACTTTGTGCGTATTTCTATTTCTAGATATAGGATACCATGTTCATACTTGAGCAGTTGGGAAGAAAGGCCTTGCCCTACACGAAAGTACATGTCAGTGCTTAGTAAATGTTTCTTATTTATTTCTTCAATGTTCATAACCCTTACCTAAAAGCAGAAATTATGCCATCATAAAAAGTTATATGTGTTTTTTAAATAAAAAAGAATAAAATATCAGAATATTATCTGACTTTAGACATTTTGTAACCAGAAAGATATGTCATCAATTTTGGTCAAAAATACCGCCAAATCACAAACCATCGCTACTGAACCAAGGGCGTTGCTTTTGGCAAGCAGAAAAATAAGAGCAATTAAGGCATGCTAAACTTCATTCCTGAACCACCAGCACCATTTTGTGATTCAACTGAATATCTGTTCCAGATTTAATTCCTGTTATATTAAAAATATAATTTCCTGAAGGTAAAATGCGCCCTTTATTATCTTTTGCTAACCAGAGATGGCTTCTGGTATTGAGGCCCGTTCTAATGTTTTGAAAATCAGACCTGCTTATGGTTTCAATAATTCTACCCGATGGGTCATATATCCTCACAGAAAAATTAATAGGGAGCTCTCCTCCGTCTAAAACCACATCGATCTGTGCATGTGATACTATTGGGTTGGGATAGATATTGGTTTTCGTTATGACGCTTCGCTGCGATATTAAAAAAGAGACTTCATATTCTTGTTTTGAGAAATTTTTCTGATGACCCGTTACCACAACGGAGAGGGTATATTTGCCCTGTTGGTCAGTAATCGGATTAAATTTTAATAGAACAGTATTATCTTCTACATCTTCTGATGGTGTGAAGGTGCCATTGTTAATCTTCACCACTTTGCCATTAGGATAAGTAAGATTTATGTCAAATATATTTGGATCATTAAATAAAACATTTAGTGAGGGAGTACGAAAACTGATGTCAAATACAGAAGATAATGGCAGTTCTTGATTGTCTACAATGTATTCTCCATTCGCTGTTACATCTAAAATGGGATCTCTTTTGTCTCCTTTGATAAAAAATTGGATTACTCCTATGTTATTTTCAAATGTTCTCTCTACAGGATTTTCTTGGTCATTGAGTAATATTGTGATTTTGTACTCTCCTTCAGGCAAAATTTCCTCCATATCAAAGGTGACAAATTGTAACTCATCACCTTCAAGAGACAAATATTGAGAGTAAAATACAAACTGCTCATTGTACTGATCATTGATGATATATTTCACTCTAAAACTATCAATGGGTTCCTCCGAAATATTCTTTATTCCATATGTTAATGAAAATGGGGTGCCGCTTTCGATAGTGTCAGAGATCGAAGGCAATGCCTCTGCTATGTCAAAACTGATATCAGGCAAATCTTGGTAAAAAACGCGCCACCACTCCAGTTGTGCAGCACTTTTATCAGAATTATCTTCTATTTCATACATCAATTTGATTTGAGGATATTCTTCTGGATGTATAAATGTGAGATTTACATCATAATCATTTACTATTTTTCTCAAAGTGTCTTTATCTCCATCAGGTTTTATTCCAATTACTAATAAAGCCGTTGCATCCGTTATGGTTTTCTTTTCTTTCCATTCTAATCGCATAAATCGCTTTACAGGGCCAATTGCATTCCCTTTCATTTTCCCATTTTCCCAAAATGTTTTTCCTATCGAACTGAGATCAATGGTTTCATAAATGTTATTTGCGATATCTTCAGCTACTGGACCTTTCCCTTTATCAAAAATGTAGGTGTAAGGTACTGTACCTCTTTCTTTCAACAATTCAAATTTCTCTGCCCCAAACTCTTTCATCACCTCAAAAAGATCAAGGCCAATTACTTCTTTATCATTTTTCCAATTGTTAACCCCAAGATTAGAATTTTCATCTTTTAGAATTGTGTGAATAAAAACTCTGGAGCCATCAGGTGTACCATAAAGCAGATTTGCCATGTTTTTTCTATCACTCGGAGAAGTCATCTTGTATATAAATGCATCTGGAGAAAACCGTAAACTTCCGAAGTCTGTGCCTCTATTCTTAAATAAAATATCTTTTGGATGCCAGATGAATACACTTATTGCGGGAGCAAGTCTCTTGGCATTGAGAGACAACCAAGGTGTTCCATTAATAAATACCCAAAAATCCTGTGGATCTAACAATTCATTTTTTACTCTGATATCCCATGTACGTTTGCCAAAAGTAAATTCTCGAGATAAGCTGTCCATTTGCATCCTTAAATATTCATTCTTATTCCATTGAAAAAAATGGCTTTGGTTCCAACCATCTCTTTCTCCTGGTGCATATAGAAACGAGCTATTTGCCCATTTACGCTCATTATTATCCAGATTATTTGGGCTGAGTCGCCAATAGTATACCGCTCCTTCAATGTGGGCAATAATTGGTTCCCATGATATGACACTGTTATTACTTGATAATGACTCTTCTATGAATAAGGGGCTGTTAAAATGCTCAGATGTATCCATTTGTAGTATGTAATTGGCCAATGGCACTAAGCCATTATCAGATGTAGCGTGTACTCTGATTGTCTTATCATTAAGGATTCCAAATTCTTGGGGGTATGTAGGTTTGGCTTTGTTGTCTAAAATGAAAAAACTATAGCTATTTTCTCCACCTTTGGGATTTAGTGCTTCGTTGTTATTTTCAGCAATTTCGGAAGGGTATTCTTTGGATAAGTTGTTGGGGTCAATAGTAATAAAGATGTCATTTTTTCCTATTGATTCTACACCAGGATTTGCCAAGGTGACTAAATATTTGCCTATAAATGAAGGAGCAGAAATGGATATAATTTTATCAATATATGTCGTCCCATCAGATTTTATTAGTTGTATTTGTACCTCTATCTCCTCAGCTCTATAGCTTCCTCTATTTAATATTTTAAATTCAAAATCAAAACTGTCAAGAGTAGTATTTACTATATCAGGTGACACCCCAAAACTTTCATATTGGCTCACATAATCTGGACCATTACTCATGTACAATTTCAGCACAGGATCACCATGAAGAGTTAATTGTTGAGCAAGTGTGATGTTTTCTAAGAGCGGATTTGATACTATTTTAGCTATTGATTTCAGGAGTATTGCCCCTATTGTTTTATCTGATACATCTTCTCCCAAAATTTCATAAAAATTCATCCCGCTATAGTATTGTGGATTGATATAAGCTGTACCCGATGAAGCTATAAAAGCTATAGCTCCTTTGTCTTTTTCCAGTACAAAATCTTCACTAAGTCCCAACCCCTCAGAATGCACATTGCCAGAATGACAACCCAATGAAAAGATAATAGGGGTTTTTCCTTTGTTATCATATCTTGATGGGTCTTCTAAACTAAAATCAAAAGTACCTACAGCGGCATGACCAAAAAATGTCACTAATGATAGTCCACTGTTAATCTTATTGATTATTTTATCGGTTTGCGACGATTGTATCAAATCGGCAGTTTTTTTCCTAAATGTGGATACTTCCGCTCCAAACTGATTGGACTCGATTACATTTTTCATATCACTGAGATAACCAAACAACAACTCTTGAATATCAGCAGAACCGCCACTTAGATGTAACACTTTTTTTCGCCTTAGTACACTTTGATCATCGGTGTGATCTACTGGACTTTCGTAGGCCTTTACTTTTTGTAAATAGTTTTTTACTTCTTGTGGTGATTGAGCAGCTAACCTTCCTATTGGTATTTGAGGAAGAAATCCTTTCCCTTTGGTGACAAAAAGGTTATCGCCTCCAGGGGATCCATATGTTGGCACAAAACATTCTACTTTGGTCTTCAGCTCACTTTTTTTTCTCAACAGAGGATACTCTAAGCCTTTTCCAATTATTAATATTCCATCTAGTATATGGTTCTGGTTTTGTAAATGGTTGATAAAGTTTTTAATAGAAATGCTATGTTCTGAAATACCGTAACCATAGTGTTCATATATATCATTTACATCGATGATGGTGACATCATACATGCCGCCTTGAAACGATTGGCGATATTCTGCATATTCATTCACCCAATTTTTACCATTCCCATCATCGTATAATTTACGGTTGGAGATAATAAGGTAGTTTCCTATTGTTGATACTATTATATTTTTTTGAAATTCCGAAAAATGAACCACCTTTCTAATTGCCTTGGAAGGATTAATAAGCAATAATTTTCTTGGTGCTACACTGGCTGGTATTACGACTTTTACTACTCCATTATCTATCAATGGTTTGTAAATTTCATGATTTTGGATATCAATGAGAATAGGAATATTATCAGAATGATTAAAATTCGCGATTTCCAAATATCTGGGAATGAATGACTTTCCCAATTGAAAAGTAAAAGAAGCTTGTCCCCTAAAATCAAAAGCACGAGGGTAAGTCAGTTTGACAGTAGCTACACTATGTCTGTCGTTATTTCCTTTGTTTCCAATAATATCAATATTCAAATTTTCTGAAAGATGACTGCTGTTAAACTCTGTCTCAAAATCATTGAGTCTATAGCCATTACTATTAAATTTATTTAAAATGAGGTCATTAATCTTTGTCTCAATAAAATGATTAGAAGAATTACCCGTGTACCTTATTTTCACTTTTGGCTTACTCCCTTGGATGTAAATATTGGTTAAAGTAAAAGGAATAGAAGTATGTTGCCTTACTTTACTACCATAGCCTTCGCCAAGGTCATAGCTAGAATATCTTATGAAATCACGTCCGTTGTGAGTAGGTTTGAAATGAAGGTCATTGAATACTTTTTGCTCTACATGTTCATAAAATCTCTCTTTAGATGGTAAGTTCTCAGGATCATATTCATTTATTCCACTTTTAATTCTAAGATTATCGCCACGATTATTCCAACTCAAATAATAGGTATTTTGATCAGTATAGAGGCTATATTCTGGGTTAAGTTGATCTTGATTAGGCTTGTTATATAAATAAGAGTCAAGCTGCCCTCTATTTTTTTCGGCATATAAAAGGATATAATCACCTTTTGACAAAATACCTTCGGTGCTTGTAAATATGGGTATTTGTAATCCCAGGTTAGTGATAACTATTTGAGCCCCTGTGATATTATTAAATGGTATGCCTGCTGCCAAAGCATCTTCATAAGTTATTTTATAGATGCCATCTTCTACAATGTTAAATTTGTAGTAGGATTGATTATCTTCTATCCATTCGTGACCATAATAGGTTTGTCCATTTCGGATCATCTGCCCAAAAAGAATGCTATTAGAAAAAACCAAAAAAATGAAAAGATTGAAAAAGTGCATCAAAAGCCTTTTAGTAACTACCATGACTTTTGCCTTTGCAAAAAAAACATCTCTTTTTTAATAATCAATACTCTCTTTTTTAAGAATAATAGCATCGCTATTATAATAAGAACAGTCAAAGAGTAGCGTCAAAAAAGCGGTTTTCAGCAAAAATAGATGTACATGAGTAGTTATTATTTGAAAAACTTTCTCAAGTGGAGCTAACAGTGGGTATTTTGGTCAATGACTGATGCCTGACAAATACATATGTAAAATTACAATATATTATTCATCAATATGTCATTTCTTGTGGTCAGAAACGACAATTATTCTTATTTGGTCATTACTACTACCATATTAGCCCTTTTTGTACTCATCCAAGTTATCTTTTGGTGGCAGTTCTACAGTACCATTTTATCTTTTAAGTCATCTGATAGTTGTAATAATCAGCCTTTTGTGTCTGTACTCATATGTGCTAAGAATGAAGAAAAAAACATCAGAAATTGTATTTTATCAATCATAGATCAGGAGTATCCTTCATTTGAAATCATTGTAATGGATGATTTCTCTACTGATGGCACCTTCGGGATATTACAAGATTTGCTTGCTCAAGGGCATGAAATCATATTGCAAAAACCTGAAAAAGATCAACTTGGCAAAAAACATGCTATTGCACAAGGAGTCTCTTTATCAAATGGACAGTGGCTATTGCTAACGGATGCCGACTGTATTCCAAAAACCAATCAGTGGATAGCAAGTATGATGCAAAAATCAACCCCAAACAAAGATTTGGTATTGGGATACGGAGCATATATAAAAGAGCCACGATTACTCAACAAAATAATAAGATATGAAACTTACTATATAGCGCTCCAGTATTTTACTTCTGCCATTAACAGTAGAGCATATATGGGCGTAGGGAGAAACCTTGCTTTTCGCAAGAGCGCTTTTATTAATAATATGCCTTTTCGCGATTTTACTCATGCATCAGGTGATGATGATGCTATTGTTCAATCTCTAGCAAAAGATGACAATGTAGGAATCTGTATAAACAAAAATGGATTTACATATTCTAACCCAAAAAATACATTGAGGCAATATTTTGGGCAAAAGAGAAGACATATTTCTCCCTCTCTTTCTTATTCGTTGCTTCATCAATGGAAACTTGGTATACTGGGAGGCACTCATGTAAGCGTGTATGCATTGGCTTTGATAAGTTTTCTTTTGGGAAACTGGACAATTCCAGTTATTTTACTTGCTGTGAGGTGGATACTGATTGCTTTGGTTTCGAAAAAACTATTGCAAATATTTTCAGAAAAAAATTTATTGACATTTATTCCTATTCTGGATTTATTTTTGGCAATATTCTATTTCTTTCAGTTGCTTTGTATTCCATTTAAAAAGAAAAACTGGTAATAAAAAATGCATGAAATCATCAAATATTTTCCCGATCTACCTAAGTCCCAGAGCAGGCAATTAGAATTAATGTCAGACTTATATATGGATTGGAATCAAAAAATAAATGTAATAAGCCGTAAGGATATGGATCAGTTTTATATCAGACACGTGCTTCACTCTTTGGCTATAGCTAAATATACTTCTTTTGTACCTGATACTGAGATTATGGATTTTGGGACAGGGGGAGGATTTCCCGGCATCCCTCTTGCTATTTTATATCCACACTGCAAGTTTCTTTTGGTAGACAGTATTGAAAAAAAAGTAAAAGTAGTGGATGATATAATTGAGAAACTCAATCTAAAAAATGCAATAACACATCGAGGTCGCGCCGAGGATATTAGCAAAAAGTTTGACTTTGTGACTTGTCGAGCCGTTGCTAAAATAGAAAAACTTATAGTATGGACTAAAGGAAATATTAGCTCAAAATCAAGGAATGTATTGCCCAATGGCTTATTGGCTTTTAAAGGGGGCGATCTTAAAGAAGAAATGGCCGCTATCAATGGAAATTATGACATCAAGAACTTAACAACCTATTTTAATGAGGATTTTTTTGAAACAAAAAAATTGGTTTATGTACCAATAAAATAGTGATTTAAAGCGCTAAATAACGACATTGTCACTGTGGCTATTTGATTTTATATCAGCTACTAATTAATTACCTCTGTAGTGCTGATCTGCCAGTCTGAATTCGATCAAGAATATTAATAAAAAGGTTTAACTCTCTATCAAAAATATCTTCAAGACACTTTTCTGATACTTCCTTTACAGATTTGAGTGCATTGTTTACAAGAGTTTTACCATCTAAAGTCAATAATATTCTTTTGATTTTTTTATTATAAGGGTCTCCTGTTTTGATTATTAATTCTTTACCTGCCAGATATTTCAATGTTCTACAGATTGAGGCAGGCTCTTTATTGCAAGATCTTGCTATTTCAATTTGAGTAAGGCCTTCATTGTCAAAAATGGCTTTTAATACCACCCATTGCTCATAACTTACACCATAACCTAATAGCTTGAATTTGAGGTTCACGTCTTCTTTAATAGTGTGGGCAGTACGCTCTAATGCATCTACTACCTGTGAAGTATTCATAAGCAGATATGCCATTCCTTACAGATTTTAAAATTCGCCAATACATTGAGGTAATGTCCATAAGATACAAAGAATAATTTGGAAAAAAGACTTTACCTTTATTTTTAGCAACCAATGTAGACATGCCAAAGCCGACAAAAGAAATTTTAAAACATCTAGAAAAAGACCCTATACTTAAAAAATGCATCAGTCTCATTGATTTGCAAGGGGATGACGAATATATTGACATCTTTGTTTATCTGGTAAAGTCTATTGTGTCACAACAACTATCTATAAAATCTGCAGCAAGTATTTATAATCGCCTTATTCATCATGACGACATTGATCCAATTGACCCAACGTCCTTTTTACGAGTGCCCGATGATGAATTAAGGGCACTAGGTCTTTCTTATCAAAAAGCCAGGTATGTTAAAAATGTATGTCAGTTTTTTATTGACAATGAAATTTCAATGGACAAATGGAAATCTATGACTGATCAAGAGATTATAGACCTTCTTATTCAAATCAAAGGCGTAGGTATTTGGACTGTACAAATGGTACTTATGTTTGCATTACATAGACCCGACGTGCTACCAGAAGGAGATTTGGGCATACAGCTGGGTATGAAAAAGCTTTATAATATTAAACAAGAGAAGAAAGAATTATTCAAAACAATGAGAAAAATAGCAGAAAAATGGTCCCCTTCAAGAACCATAGCATGTATGTACATATGGAGATACAAAGACACTAGTGCTGTTTCAAATGGCAAATGACGGGTCAAATTTGCTGATCAAGGCATGGATTAATGATTTTAGCGAGCTAAATGAATAATTTTTCAACACAGGACAGGATCAAATTATGCGCAAAGCCAACCCGTCATTTAACACTTGACAGAGCATTAGGAGAGATAACAAAATGTAACATTTTCCAAATGAAAAAGAATTTTGCATCTACTCACTGGGCCAATTTTGGGCAATAAAATCAGGTACAATAAAATTTATTGTTTTAGCAAAGAGGTAAGGAGAATTTTACAGAATATCACACAACCATTGGGCTTTATGCGACATTTTAAATTACACCAAAAAAAACATCCACCTGAGTAGTTACCAAGTCTTTTTAAGTGCATTCAAAAATGCTAATGTCATAGAACCTACTTTTGTTACATATATCAGCTGATAAGTATGCGTATTTTTAATAGAGCAGTAAAGATGTATCTTCTGAGATACAAGAAAACCATAGCTGATATTAGGAAATACAGCTTATATCTTCAAGACATCGAACTCCGAAAAATATTAAATACTCCATATTTTGCACCTTTAGATCATAAGTCATTTACTGGTTTAGCGCCTTCATTTTATTCTGATTATCAGAAAGACATTTTACAAAAAATAAACAAAGGCACAGGTCTATATCAAGGTATTAAAACTTTTGCTAAGTCTGCTGATACTTCCATGACAGGAGCTAAATACATACCTACATCACAATTATTTTTGCTGCGTAACCATGTTAATGCAGGATGGCTTACAATGTCGATAATGTACGCCTTGAAATCCGATATGGATATCATATCAAAAAAGAACCTTTTAGTAGGGGGTGCAATATATAAGTCAGAAACTGATCTTACCATTGCTGACATATCAGGGTTAATGATAAGAAATATACCTCGAATTTTTCATTCCTATTATGTACCTAGCATTGAAGAGGCCACCATGCCTGACTGGGAAGAAAAATTGCAAGTGACTGCTAAAAAAGCTGCTGTTAATGATATAGTTATGTTAGCTGGAGTACCAACATGGATATTGACACTGGCTACTGAGGTATTAAAATATTCAGGCAAAAACAACCTTTCAGAAGTATGGCCTTATCTCAAAGTATATCTTCATGGTGGCGTAAAATTTGATCCATACAAAGCTCAATTTAAAGAGTTACTCCCGACTTCAAATGTTCTTTATTTAGAAGTGTATAATGCCTCAGAAGGGTTTTTTGCGATTCAAGACACATTGGTTAATCATGGCCTTCTATTGCTGACATGCCATGGCATCTATTATGAATTTATTCTATTTGAAAATTATAAAAAAGCAGATTATTACATTATTAATCTTGCCAAGGTGGTGCCAAATATGGAATATGTAATGCTTATCACCACCCTGTCAGGTCTGCGAAGATATGTGGTAGGAGATACTATAATATTCACCACTATTCTTCCTTTTAGAATCAAAGTAAAAGGTCGGATTTCGGAATATATTAATGCATTTGGTGAAGACCTCACACAGGAGGCCGCCAATCGTGCTATCACAGAAACACTTCTAAAACACAATGCACATATAAGAAATTACACAGTGGCTCCTAAGTATATCTCACTTTATGAAAAAGGAAGTCATGAGTGGTACATAGAATTTGAACGATCACCTTGTAATATTGACATTTTTAAAAAAGAGCTTGATCTATGTATCCAAAATTATAATTTCAATTATAAACAAAAACGGACTAATGATTTAGCAATAACAGAGTTAGATATTATAGAATTACCAAAAGGGTTTTTTAATCGATTTGCGAAAAAAAGAAAAAAATTTGGAGGGCAAAACAAATTGCCAAAACTTAACAACGATAGAAAGTTAATATCAGAAATAGAGAAACTATTAAAAATAGAGGATAAAAATTTAAGACAAAATGAATCAAGAATGGCACAAAGAAGTACTTCATAACATATCTGAAGATCTAGAATTAGAAATGGATGAGTCAATAAAAGAAGATGATCTTCTTTTGGCAATAGCTGCTCGTGTAGCCATTCTTATAGATCAAGATGCTGGACTGCTTTTCAGCTATCTATACCGACTGGACATCAGCGAAAGAAGCTTAAACAAGGTGATCAAAGACCCTTCTGATGACCCAATAGCATATCGTATTGCAGAGCTTATTCTCAATAGGCAAAAAGCAAGGATTATTACTAAAAAAAAATACGGAACCGGGCCTTCTTTGGAAGGATGGGATTGGTAAAATTCACAATACCCGCACTACTAAACTGTGCCTGATCGAAAATCTTGCATCATTAAAAATGACTTTTTGGGTCATACAGTCATCCTCACACATCGCAATCATTACGTTATTGGCATTTGAAAACGCATTAGATATTTTTTGGATTTTCTGTTTAGAGGAGTTGCAAAAATCATCAACTTTGTGCGGTTGGCCAAGAATAGAAATTGGGTCAATTTCAATGCTGGGTGCATTTCAAATTGTCGCTTTGTTACATTTTTTATTGACAAAAATTTCGCCGAAGTTCAGCAATCCTCCGTTTAGATGGGAAAGTAGACGGCAAAGGGAATGTACCGCCTAATCAGAACCTGATTAAGGGCGTTTTCCTAATACTCTTTACATTTTAGATGCTCGTAAATGCCTAAACTGAGAATTGCTAGACAAAGCTAACTGTATTTCATAATATAGCTAACCGACTGTTACCCCTTTGAGGAAATTATCAACAATTTGAAATGCACCCTCAATGCTCTTGCCAATGTATTCAATTAGAAATTTCACATAGACTTCAACGGAAGTGAAGTGACCATGTAAATGGATTTCTTCCTTTGTGAGAAACCATACTACTTCCCAATACAAAAATTTGAAAATATAGATTCCAAAAGATCATCAGTACTGATTTCACCTGATATTTCTCCCAGATGGCTCAAAGCCCTTCTCAAATCTATAGCAATAAGATCTGAAGGAGTGCCGATATTTAATCCATATTTTACATCAGAAAGTGATTCTTTTGTGTCTTGCAAAGACTGAAAATGACGTATATTCGAAATGATTGTATTTGCTTGATTGCCTTTCAAATTTTGAACATTATTAATCAGTTCTGATATTAACTCATCTATACCATTCCCATTTTTTGCTGATAATAAAATGGTTTTAGCCCGGTCTGTAATGGTGCTTACTGACTCTTCCACATCATAACTATGACAAGCATGGTCGTACAGATCTACCTTGTTTAATACAATAAAACAAGACTGATCATTTGTCAGTTTTATTTTTCTGAATTCAGTTAAGATAGGTTCAAAATTTTCTGTGCATTCATCGAGTAATAAAATAATTTTGGCCTTTTGAATTTGTTGAAAGGTCTTCTCAATACCCAAATTTTCAATGGTATCCTCTGTATCTCTTAGTCCAGCAGTATCAATAAATCTGAATAAATGACCACCTAATTGTATTGTATCTTCAATGACATCACGGGTGGTGCCAGGGATGTCACTTACTATGGCTTTGTCTTCTTGCAACAATGCATTAAGCAATGTAGATTTACCGACATTTGGACGGCCTACTATTGCTACGGGCACACCTTTTTTTATTGCATTTCCATATTCAAACGAAGCTTGAAGATCATGTACAAAAGTTAGGACTTCTTCTACATGGGCTTTAAGGGCTATACGATCAGCAAATTCTACATCTTCTTCTCCAAAGTCATTCTCAAGTTCTATAAGACTTGCAAATTCGATGAGTTTGGCTCTGAGCTCCTTCACTTTATTGGATATTCCACCTTTCATTTGGTGTAAGGCTATACTATGTTGTGCTGCTGTAGTAGAAGCAATAAGGTCGCTTACTGCTTCCGCTTCAGCAAGGTCCATTTTGCCACTGATAAATGCTCTCTGAGTGAATTCTCCAGGCATTGCCATTCTTGCTCCTGCCGATACAAGATTCTGAATGATGCGGTGAATAATATAGGAAGAAGCATGGCAAGTAATCTCTACTATATCCTGTGTGGTATAGGAATGTGGGGACTTAAAAATTGTGATTACACATTCATCTATTAAATCTTTTCCGTCTTTAAATTGTACGAAGTGGGCAGATTGCGACTTCTGATTAGATATGGTTTTATTTATATATTTTTCTATAATATTGAAGGATTTACTCCCACTCATCCTGATCATGGCGATGGCTCCTTGTCCTGAGGGTGTAGATAATGCTACAATTGTATCTTCAAGGTCTACTATCATAAATCAAAACTGAACATCTACCAAATATTTTTTTTGTAAAAAGAATAATAAGGACAATGTGTTATCACATTTGCTAAAAACGGTTTTTTATTTACTTAGTGTCTGAACGGAAACTGTCGAATTTTATGAAATAGAATATTTTGGATGAGAATTTAGTTTTTTGATATTCGGTGATGCCTGAGTATCAGCGCGTTGAAAAAAAATAAAATATCGCCAAAAGAACTATTTCTAATTTTGATGAGTTTTCGTCCAGACACTACTTATTAGGTTGCGATAATCAAAAGCCGTGCAAAGTGTGTTTTTTTAGGCGTTATCTGTACGAAAACCCAACAGGTTGTCTTATATTATTGGTTAGCTTTGACATCCGTTATTAACTTTTGCTAAAGGTAGGCATATCAAATTGGATTTGCCAATTTCTACAGGTGATGCCTGCTCAAGCTTTCAAAATCAAATCCGAGAGCCTTAATCCTCGATTATAGACACAACATAACGCTATTCAACCAAGAGCGTTACCCTTGGCTATTCAGCTTATTGGCCTTCAACCTTTCTATAAATTGACGATCTCACTATACTCCAATCAAATCCAAGAATGAACAAAGCAGCTGAATGCTATAGGTCTACTACTGCTCTATGCTAATGATGGGAATACAAATTTGAAAGAAGGCATCAGTTTCCAAAGTGCCTTTCTGTCTCTTTGCACATTAAATAACAGTTCCTTACCGGCATTTGTAATGCGATATAATCTTTTTCTTCTTCCTCCTCTGGTAGAAGTCGCCCCCCCCAAAAAGATTCAACAAACCTCTTGTCTTCAAGTCTGTAAAGTGTGATATGGACTGCACTCAGACTAACTTTTCGATTAATACTCGACAAAAAAGAATCTACAATAGACTTGCCATAACCCTGACCTTCGAGAACTGCAACCATGGTTAAAATGGATTCTTCAAATTCTCCTAAATACTTTTTAGCCATATTATTATTTTATCATAATGGTATATTTCCTAATTGGAATAGAATTTTTCTTACTCATCTTTTAATATTTCTGATGGTTGCATTGATGCAGCAGACAATGATAAATAAGCCACACTGAGAGCTCCCAACAAAATAACTATACCTCCAGAAAAAATGAAAATTGTAGGGTCAAGGTTTACCCTGAAAGCGAAATTTTCTAGCCAGTTATCTAAGCTTTTCCATGAAATCGGAATAGAAACAACCAGAGCTATGAGACCGAGAATTGCATATTGCTTGTTGAACATATAAAAAATTTCGAAGGCTGCCGCACCAAGCACCTTTCTTATTCCTATTTCTTTTTTACGACATTCTACAGAAAAGGTGACCATTCCTATCAGGCCAATCATCGCAATGAATAGGGTAAACCCTCCAAACAGCCCAATCAAACTTCCGATCTGTGCCTCGTCTTCATACATCTGAGCCAACTCTTCATCATAGAATGAGTACGAAAAAGGAGCTCTGTTGGCATATCGATCCCAGCTCGATTGTAGTTCTGCAAGCAAGGCAGCTTTTAATCGATCTTCATATTTTAGTGTAATCACTCTCATGTCTCCCCACATTGCTGATCTCAATGTGAAAAACATCATGGGGTGGATTTCTTGACAGAGCACTAGTTACTATGATTGAGCCCACTCCGGAAACACACAAAATCAAAAAAGTTTCTTTTGGCGATCTTTATATTTTTTTTAATTCGCTGATACTCAGGCATCACCGAATCTCAATAAATGTAAATCTCATCCAAAACAACTCATTTTGTGAAAAATGTCTGTTTCCGGAGTGGACTCATGATTGTAAGTTTTATTATATTGGAGTAACTTTCTACAACGAAATAAATTGATGAACTCTTTCCTATTTTAGACAAAATGTTAAAATCAAGATATCAAGAAGAATTATTAGAATGCGGCTGTGATGAGGCAGGGCGAGGATGTCTGGCAGGGCCAGTATTTGCTGCAGCAGTAATCCTCCCTTTTGACTTTTACCATCCAGAACTTAACGATTCTAAAAAACTTTCAGAAAACAAACGATATGAACTCAGACAAATCATAGAAAAATATGCCCTTACTTATGCTGTAGCATCTGTCACTCCAAAAAAAATAGATCAAATCAACATCCTAAATGCTTCATTTTTAGCAATGACAAAAGCCATTAAAAAACTGAGCACCCCTCCCGAACTAATACTTGTAGACGGCAATAGATTTAAATCTCGGATCAAAACCCCTCACCATTGTATTATAAAAGGTGACAGCAAATTTTTATCCATAGCAGCAGCTTCTATCCTAGCCAAGACTTATAGAGATGATTATATGAAAAGGCAGGATATTAAATTTCCTCAGTACAATTGGCGCCAAAACAAAGGCTATCCTACCATAGAACATAGAACAGCTATAGACTCCCACGGTACCACACCTCTACATCGCCATACATTTAGAATGCAAATAAATGATGTAAAAAACAAATACAAAGTACCTGATTTTAGAAAATAATAAGAACTGTACCACAACTCAATTATCATACAAAATTGCCTAATCAAAAGCATATACTCATTATATATCCAGTTGACTTCAACCAAGAAGCCAATCTTGGCATAAAAGCCAAGATGGAGGGCCAAGGAGAAGCTTTCGCCGAATTGGGATATGTCGTGAGTCAAGCCTTTATTCGTAACAAAAAATGCATATTTAAAATCGAAAATAAGGAGAGTGTCTTATCATTTAACATATCTTCTAAATTGGCAAAATACCAATCACTCTATACTGCATTAACAAATAAATTAACAATCATAACGTATGATCTAGTATACATTCGTCATTTGGTACATACGCGATCGCTTTTGTCCTTTTTAAAAGCTGTTGATAAGAGTAAAACAAAAATAATTTACGAATTTCCTACTTATCCTTATTATAGCGAATGGTATAAATGGTGGCAAAGATTATTGCTGATAGAAGATTCTTTGGTCAGGTCAAGATGCGAAATATTCATTGACCTTATTATACATTTTGGAGGTTATGACGGTAACCTAAAGGCTAAAGAAATAACAAATGGTGTACTCCTGAAAACTGTCGAGATATTTAAAAATCAAGTAGTTCCAAATAATAATACGTTTAGACTGGTAGCTGTAGGTAGGTGGGAATATTGGCACGGACTAGAAAGGATATTATATGGCATGATGGATTGTACGGAAAATATTGCTCTTGATATTATTGGGCATGGGCCTAAATTGGGATTCTATAAAAAAATAGTAGCAACCAATAATAATATAAAAAACAAAGTAGTATTTCATGGCCCTCTTCATGGTAAATTGTTGGAAAGAATCATGGCCAATGCCAATCTTGGTGTAGGGACATTAGGTCTTCATCGCAAAGACGTCATGATGGATTCTTCTCTCAAACATCGTATGTATTGTGCTTTTGGGTTGCCTTTCGTTTTCGCTGGAGAAGATGCAAATTTTAATATTGATTTACCCTTCATTTTTAGGGTGCCTGTAGGAGAATCAAAGGTAAATTTAGACAGTCTGATAGGGGAATACACCAATAAGAAAGCACATAACCCAAATGGCTTGGCTAAAAATAATATTATAACATATGCTACTAAAAACTTGTCTTGGAAAAGTAGAATAATAGAAATATTACGTGAAGTAGATTAAAAATTAATGGTCTCTAATCAGGTGGTGGCTTTTGAGACCTGTCTGTCAAACAGGCAAGTAAAAAGTTATTATTTTATTACTAGGCTCAGGCTATTTTTGTATTAATAGCAGTGCTATTTCTAACGTATATTGTGTGTTAGTGAATCTCGATTATGTTGCCACAGCCACAGCCACATCTTCGATTCGAGACATAAATGGCCAATGTAAAGAGACAAAAGAGCTATTTTTTTGCCAAATTTGATGCTACTAGAGTAGCTACAAAATAATAATACCAGTCACCCAGAATCTGCATGACCTGCCTACAGGCTGGCAGGTTCAAAATCGATTTTTTTCTAATCTGCAGTAAGTGCAGCTATCTTTTTTTCCAATACTTTTTCATATCCTTGAAAATAACCTTGTTGTACTGAGGCAACTTTCCCATTGCCATCTACTAGGATAGAATATGGAATACCTCTGATGCCAAGAGCACCAAGTAATTCTTGATTGTAGTCATGAAGGAAAGTAAAATCCCAGCCATTTTTTTTAAACATTGCTTTTGCATTTTTTAACATTGGAGGGATGTCGACACTAGCAGCAACTATTTCCAGATTATATTTCTTTTTCCAATCACCATATACTTTGTCTAATGCAGCCAACTCCATACGGCATGGGCCACACCAAGTAGCCCAAATACTAATTAATTTTGGATTGCCATTTTTAGTATAACTCTGAATTTCTACAACTTCCCCTGCCTCATTGTTGAGATTGGCTTTTGGTATTTCTTTGATTTGACCTAGCAGAGATGTGCTAAAAAATAAAATCAGTATTGAAGGCAAAAATTTAATATTCATGTACGTTTTTTTCTTTGTTAATATTAGCTTTGAACATAGCTTATAACTGTTCCTCTTATATGACTTAATTCTAACATCATAATATTGTTGTGAACATGATTTTAACCTATCATTAACGCGCAGTGATAATAATAGTGTATTAATTTTCTTTTAAATTTCATACCTCACTTTTCACTCCTTCAATATTTTTATTAAAAAAATAAAGAAAGATGCCTGCCATTTGCCCAAAGTTCAAGAATATTGGGAGAATAGGAAAGAGTGAGATTTCCATTTTACCCAGGAGTATTGATGGTCATTGTATTATCCCAATTTGCCAGTGTCTAAAATAAATAAGCACCTCCAAAAATCTATCTGGGATTTAATCTTTCAAGGATACTTTGAAAAGCAGATATTCTTTGCCCTAAAATCAAGGATATCATCTTTTCACTAAAGCGTTAAATTGGGTTAAAAACCAGTTAAATGGAAGAACTGGAAAATTGTATTATGAAAACGACTGTTTTATTTAATACATTTAAATTCCTAAAGCAAAATGAGATAAGTTGAAAAGAACTCTTTTTATATCCATATCAGTATTTATTATTGCACAAACGGCACTGTCTCAGGCAACAGAAAAGTCGTATCATCCCATCCAATTTTCTGGCCGAGTGGTTATAGAGCAAAATGGAAAGCTCGATCCATTGCCCTATACTAACATTGCTGTGAAAGGTACTCCACGAGGAACTTCTTCGAGCATTGATGGTTTTTTCTCATTGGTAGTTTTACCTGGAGAAAAAGTGCTTTTTAGCCGGCTAGGTTTTGAGCTAGAACAGTATATCATACCCATAGAAATTTTATCTGCCACACATTCTAAGATTATAGTACTGAAGCAAGACACCTTACTTTTGCCGGATATTTTAATCTATCCTTGGCCCAATAGAGACTTCTTCAAAATAGAGTTTTTAGCATTAGAAGTAGATGAGGAACTAGAAGAAATAGCCCAAGAAAATCTTTCTCCCGAAAAATTAGCTCGTTTGAGAGAAGCACTGCCTAGTGATGGCAGAGAGGTAGCAGGAATAGAATTAAGACAACTTTCTCAAGCATATTACTATGAAGGACAGATAAAACCACAGAATATTTTCAATCCGCTCTCATGGAAAAAATTTATTGACGCAATAAAGCGAGGAGACTTCAAGAAAAAGAACACCTCCTCAGAATAGAAAATCCTCTTTATAATCAAAGCAACAAAATTTTAATTCAACTATTTCCTTTTCTTCTCTTTTCCAAAAAAAGGCAACTATTCAATATTGTAATCATCATAAAAAGACTGAAGGCCTTTAAGCTGAACAACCAAAAGCATTGCCCTTGGTTGGGGAGGGATTGTTGTGATTTGGCGGCATTTTTGAATAAAAATGATGACAAATCTTTTTGACTACAGATGATAGTGGTACTTACGTTTAGAGCAGCTAAATAATTCGTAATAATAAGATATTGGTAGCCCATATTAATAATGAGGCTAAATAAGGTAAAACGGTATTCGCATCTTTGGCAATATTATTGGAACATTTGCATCGGATTGCCATTGGCAGAATAAGTATGTTAAAAAAATAAAGTGAAGGTTACTGACTATTTTGAAAAAAGTGAAAACACATTGTGTTCATTTGAAATTTTACCACCACTTAAAGGAGGTAAAATGCAGGATATATTTGATACACTTGACCCTTTGATGGAGTTCAAACCTCCATTTGTAGATGTAACCTACCATAGAGAGGAATTTGTATACTTAATAAAGGACTCAGGGTATTATGAAAAATCATCTATAAGAAAACGCCCTGGCACAGTAGGAATATGTGCAGCTATCATGCACAGGTATGGGGTGGATGCCGTGCCTCACCTTATATGTGGAGGATTCTCAAAGGAAGAGACTGAAAATGCATTAATTGATTTAAATTTTTTGAATATTCAAAATGTATTGGCGCTAAGAGGTGATGCTCGACAATTTGAAGATAAATTTGTTCCTGATCCAAAAGGACATTCTTATGCCTCTGATTTAGTGGATCAAGTCAGCAATATGAATAAAGGAAAATATTTAGACAACTCTATTGAAAATGGATCAAAAACCGACTTTTGTATAGGCATTGCAGGTTATCCTGAAAAACATTTTGAATCTCCCAATATTGATAAAGACATGAGTTACACCAAACTCAAAATTGACAATGGGGCTTCTTATATAGTAACACAGATGTTTTTTGACAACAAATATTATTTTGATTATGTAAAAGCCTGTCGGGCAGCAGGAATTACTGTACCTATTGTACCAGGTCTCAAACCACTTACAAAGAAGTATCAACTAAATAGTATTCCGCGGCGATTTTTTATTGATTTGCCAGATGACTTGGCAAATGAAATCTCAAAGGCCAAGGGTAGAGATGCTCTTAATATAATTGGCACTGAGTGGTGTATTGCACAATCTAAAGAACTAAAAGAGGCAGGAGCACCTTGTCTTCACTATTATACTATGGGCGATACTCCTACTATAAAGAAAATTGCAGATTCTATCTTCTAACAAAAAGTTAATTTTCAGTTTTTTTTACATTATTCCCAGCGTTTTGACTTATCATATCGTTAAAAAAATGTAGGGATTGTTGAATTAATCATTTGCATTCACTAGATTTAATGCATGGACATTGTCTTAAAACATAATTCTGAGTCTGATATCATTAATGCTTGCATCAATAAAGAGAGGTGGGCTCAAAGGATATTATATGAAGAATTCTATCCTTCAATGATGGTAGTGTGTTTGAGATATTCTAACGGTAAAGAAGACGCGTTGGATATTCTGCATGATGGGTTTATTAAAGTATTTAGATATGCTGATAAGTATAAACTAGGAACTTCCCTCAGCGCATGGATGAAACGAATAATGATTAACACTGCCATTGATTATTATAGAAAACGTGTAAGAAGACGTACAGAAAATTTAGATCAGGTATATGACTTATCATCTAAAGCACCAGATATACATAGCGTGCTAAGTGCTAAGGATATACTGAAATGTCTGAGCCAATTGTCACCTACATACAGAGCAGTATTTAACCTTTATGTGATTGAAGGTTTTTCACATAAAGAAGTAGCAAAAGAATTAAAAATTTCTGAAAGCACGTCTAGATCCAATTTGGTGAAAGCAAGGGCTAGGCTCAGAAATTTATTGTCTAGAAGAGGATTTAAGTAGAAAATGGAGAAAAAAGAATTTGACAAAAAAGTTCAGGAGTTGATGACTGAATTTAAAGAAAACCTTGACCCTTTGTCATGGGATAACTTTGAACAAAAGTTGCAATTTGAAGAGGAAATGGATGATCTTATTAGAGAGTCAATGGAGTCATACGAAGAACCTTTTAATGAAGCACATTGGCAGCTTTTGGTCAATGAAATTGAAAAAAGAAAAGCAAAAACAATAATAAAACGTACGGCAGAAATTGCGATCATTATTCTTTTAATGTTAACCGCCCACAACTTTTATCAATACAAAGGTGATTCCAACCAGATTAAAGAATCAATATCGATTGCTTCTTTGGAAAATGAATGGTCTCAGATAGAAAATGAAGTAAACATTACGTTGTCAACACCTCCTTATACGACCATAGCAAATATCACTGTAGCTCCTAAAACACAAGTGGAATCTAATAATTTAGAAACACACAAGTGGAACAACTTCAACAGCAATAATTATAAAAGTGGTATTTATCCCGATAATTTGATTGTCAATGATACCGAATCATTATACAAGTATCATAGTGATCAAAAAATGATTGCAGAAGGAAGCAATAGAGAAAAAAATGATCTTCAAGGTCTTGAACGAATAAATATTAAACCATTTAATATTTTGGATGACCATAAATATTTTATGGCATCGCTGTCATTACTTTCCCCTGGAGTTAAAGCTAAAGGATTATGGATCGGGATATTAAGTGGTCCAGAAATCAATTTTATCAATTCTCCATTTGATTTAAATTTGTTAAAAAATCCAATTAGGTCTCAATCGGGCACTTTCTCTTTCGGCGTGTCGATTTCTAAAGACATTGGGTTTATAGAATTGATATCAGGGCTTACTGTTTCAAATAAAAATTACTTCCCATTTAGGATTAGAGAATTTGTTCCATTTATTGACCAAAAGTACCTTGAAACCAGTTTGATTAGCCTTGAATTTGATCAAGTCCAGATTCCTTTGTTAATGAATATTCACATGCCCAGGTTTAATGGCTTGTCTATGTATGCCACTATAGGTTTAGGAGCTAACTTTATCACCAAAACACAATATAACGTTCAGACTCAAGTCAGGTCATTCTCTTTAGTTCCCACAAGTTCGACAGGTGTGGAAAGTTTAAACTTAAGAGACCTTCCACGAGGAGCGCTTCAATCTGGCAATCTTGGCAACAATGTATTTGTATCAGCAATAATTGGTTTTGGAATAGAAAAGAGAATATTTAATAAATATGCATTTTCTCTTACAAGTACTTATCAACGCAGTCTGTCTAAAGAAATCAATCCCGTTATTAATAGAACTCAGCAATTGGGTTTCACATTTGGTATGAAGGTGAACATCAAGTAATTCACATCTTGCTTTTTGTTTAATATTATATATCGAATAGGTTCAAAACCGCAAATAAGTAGGTCATTCTTTTTATCTCAAAAGCGCCCACCTGAGTCGCTACCATCATTCTAATTATTTCAATTACACGAGAATTTTCAGTTTTTCCCCAGAGGTCAGCAGGCTTGTTTCCCGGCCTTTTTACTTCAAGTTCAGTGTTTACTATAATTATTAGAACCAGAACACTCTATTTTTGAAAATTATGTCTCAAGTCACAAAATTGAGCCCACTCTGAAAACAGAAAATTTTCACAAAATGAACTATGTTAAATGACATTGTCATTTTTTAATATTTGTTGATGCCTGAGTATCAACAGATTGAAAAAGAAGATAAGATCACTAGAAGAAATATTTTAAATTTTTATGTTTTCGGAGTGGATTCAAAATTCATTCCTATCAAAATTTCCTTTTAATAGCCCTTGATCTTTACCACTTTTTCAGAGTATTTTCGCAGCTCAAAATTAAAGTAAGTAACTAAAAATATTATGGCGCAGAAAATCACATTATGTCTTTTGTTTTTTATCATAATTATCAATTCTTGTAAAAATCAAAATGATACTACAACACAAATTGCAACTACAACACAAACTATGGATCCTATTCAAAAAAATATCCAAGACATTGAGGCTTATCTGAGAAAAAAGGATATAACAGCTCAAAAGACAACTAATAATGTATACTATGTAATTACAAGAGAGGGAGATGGTACTCATCCTACCATTGCTGACAATGTAACATTGCATTACAAAGGATACTTTCTGGATGGAAACAAATTTGATTCTAGTTACGATGGGGGTAAGCCAATAACATACCCTCTCAGTGGCTTTGTAAAAGGATGGCAAGAAGGTATTCCAATGGTTTCCAAAGGAGGGGCGGCAACACTGTTCATTCCGTCAAATTTGGGATATGGTAGTAATGCACGTCCTGGTATCCCTGCTAATTCGGTTTTGCTATTTGACGTAGAACTGTTGAAAATAAATAATGAGTAGGTATTTCGCATGATCCGATATTTCAGTTTTGAAAAGCTAAAAAGACATAAAAATCATGAGAACACTTAAAATATGGAAACCCAATAGCAATACAGCGGATATAAGTAATTTCAAATTTGATTATTGCTTTATATTGATTGCTGCTTGTTTTTTTATTTTCGGTTCATGCAGTGATGACTCTTCGGATCTCACAGAAGCGCAACAAATAGAAATGTATATTCAAGAAATTGCTCTTCCTTTTGAAAAAACACCATCGGGACTAAGGTATCATTTGATCAATGATGGAATAGGTGACTTGCCTCAACCTGATGATAACATGGAAATATTTATCAGAGGGTTTTCACTTGAAAATACAATATTCCTTAATAATTTTGGTGCCAGTCCTTTAGCAATTGATCCTTTTACAGATAACAATTCCCCTCAAGGGCTGATAGAAGGTCTTAAGTTAATGAAAAATAAAAGTCAATTTATTTTTATCATGCCTTCGTCTATTGGCTATGGCGCCACTGGAAATGGAACTGGCACCATTACTCCTGGATCTCCCGTTGTTTTTGGCGTGGAAATGGGTTGTCTTGAAAATCCTGAAGAAACCATTAATTTGAATATAAGCGGTATTGAAAAATATCTCTTTGATAATAATCTCGTCGCGGAAAAAACCGAAAGTGGATTATATTACCTTATAGAAAAAGAAGGAGATGGTGAACATCCATCCCCAACCAGTTTCGTAGAAGTCAACTATAGAGGATATTTACTTAACGGGACAGAATTTGACACCAATTTAGATAGTAACGTCCCTGCTCGTTTTTCATTAGATGCTGTGATATTAGGATGGACAGAAGGAATACCTTTATTTTCCAGAGGCGCTAAAGGAAAATTATTAATACCGAACACTCTAGCATATGGTTGCTACCCTCCCAATCCTATTATTCCTCCTCTAGAGGTACTCATATTTGATATAGAATTGTTAGATTTTTAGTGGCTTCTCAAGAAAAAATATTTGATTTATACTAGATGAAGTTGTAGCCTCTCATCCGCTTTCACAGAAGGAGAAAATTTCCTTTCATTGTAAACAGTACGACAAATACTAGAAAAAATGAAATTAGGCTCTGGCGGGTTAAAAGTTGGATAATGCCAAAAGGGAGGCAGATTTTGTTTGTAAGATGGAGGCATTGTTAGATGTTTATGAATGACCATATGATGCGAACAATCCAATAATATGCTTAGATGAATCGCCTAAACAAATAATAAGTGAGACCAAAAAGAGCTTTACAGATAGTCAAGGGATAGTTCATCAAGACCATGAGTATAGGAGAAAAGGAGTAAAAAGCATGTACATGGTAGTAGAGCCCTTGGGAAAATATAGAGAAGTACATGTAGAAGATAGCCATGACAGCCTGACCTATTCAAAAATCTTTAAAATTTTAGTAGAAAAAACCTATAGCAATGCTTATAAAATCACATTGGTAGAAGATAATTTGAGTGCCCATAGACTAAGTGCCATATATGAAATAATGCCAGCACTCAAAGCAAGAGAAATAATAAAAAAATAGGAGGTGCACGTACATCAGTACATGGCTCATGGCTGAATATAGCAGAGTGTGAATTAAGTGTATTGACCCGTCAAGGACTGAAAAACAGAATTGAAGATGAAGCTCAACTAAAAAGAGAAGTTAAAGCATGGAATGAAAATAGAAATAAAAATAAAAAAGGGGTGGATTGGCAGTTTACTACAAAAGATGCCCGTATAAAACTCAAAAGGCTTTACCCACCATTTATTGCTTGACACAGTACTAGTGCTCTGTCAAGCTCTAATTGACGGGTGATTTGGAATCTTTTAAGGCTGCACGTCGTTGAAAAATCATTCATTTAGCTCGCTAAAATCGTAAGTTTTTCGCCTTGTTCCGCCTCAAAATATTCATCAAACCCAACCCACCATTTAACACTTGACACAGCACTAGGGAATAAAAAAAAACCCTCTCTTGGGTTGAGAGGGCTGTCTATTAAACTCATTCTCAGAATTGCTAAAAAGCAACATTCTCAGTATGGTTAGGTTTTAACACTACAAAAATAACGCGAATAAACCGAAAGTGTTTATAATAAAATGTTAAAATTGTAATATGTTGGTTCTAAATGTGTAATTATCTGACTTTCTT
>JAZGFD010000006.1:0-2257 GCA_036479115.1 Saprospiraceae bacterium
GCAGCTCAGTGGTGTCTTCAATAGCTTTTCTTAAATCAAAATTAATATGCTCTATATGCAACTTCCCTGATTCAATCTTTGAGATATCAAGAATATCATTGATCACATTAAGCAACATACTTGCTGAGCCTTGGGCGGTTTCAACATAGTTTTTGCTTTGGACATCCAGTGGCATGTCTCGTAAAAGATCTAACATGCCCAGAACACCATTCATCGGCGTACGAATTTCATGGCTCATATTAGCAAGGAAATCTGATTTGCTCTGTGCCATTTCCAAGGCATGCTGTCGTGTTTTCTTTAGATTACTTTTTATAGTCTCATTGGCAATGGCCATACCAAACAGGTTGCCGATAAATCGTAAGGTATCTAAGCGTGACTGGTTCCTAGTCGGTGAAGGCTCAGTATAGATAAATAAAATACCTAGCACTTTTGTGTTATGCACCAGCGGAATAATGAGATGGCCGTGTGAATGGTCTTCTTCTGTATGATCATGCTTATCATTCGAATCTAAATAACAATGGTCAGAAATGACCAGCTTTCCAGAATATATGGCGCGAGCACATAAAGAGCGCATGTGACTTGTACATTTGTTTTTTAATGCCTGTGTTTCATTATATTGACCTTGTGTAACATAGGTAATGAGGTTATTGGTCCCAGGCGGAGAAAGAAAAACACCGAGCTTGTCTTCGTTCTTTAGATCTAAGTCCTTTGATATAACTTTAAGAGAGTTTGCCATACGCTCTTTTAAAGTATTCTGGCCTTGTAAAATTTGGGCTATTTTCGCCCTGATTAGCGCATCATTTTTATCATTGATATTTTGTTCATCCAGTTCTTTTGATTTTGTAATATCAGTTCGAATGGAGATATATTGATAGGGCTTTCCTTGTTCATCCATAAAGGGGACAACGGTCGAGTCAACCCAATAAGGTCTCCCGTTTTTAGCAATGTTTTTTACTTCTGCATTCCATACCTTGCCTCTGGCAATGGTGCGATACATGTACTTCCAGAAGTTACTTGAATGCTCAGGAGACTTTACAACACGGTGGTTTTCACCCATTAGCTCTTCATCTGTGTATTGGGTGATTTCCCTCATTTTTTCATTTGCGTAAATTATATCTCCACTGGTATCAGTAATACTCACTATATTGTGTTGATCAATCGCATATTTTAAGTTTCTATACTCTGTTTCTTTCTCTTTAAATTCTATTTGTATACGAATATTTTCAAGGTATTTTCGATTGATCCGCCTCGAACCATTGGCTTGAGAGATAAAAAAAATAGGCATCAGCAATGAGAGCACAGAATAAAAATTAGCATTATCTAAAATAATCCTAATCTCAAGTGGCAAAAACAGAGCTACCATAAAAAGGACAATGACGCCTAAGTGATAAGAAAGGCTAGTAGTAGCAAAAGCAACAATCCCCATAACAAATAATATGAGATAAAACTGATTTTCTTGTGGGGTAGCTGGAAAGTAATTCCAGAGCATCAACCCCCAGCCTATTCCCGCTAATGTTGCGTTGATAGTAAAACGAGTAAGGAATAACTTAGAATTACGCTTAGTCTTTTCTGTTCTGTAGTATAAAAAGGCATCAACACCACGTAATAGAGCGATACCATAGATAAGGAATATCCAGAGAGAAGGGGATTGAATACCCACTAAATCAGGTGTAATAGTAAAATTGATGACGGTAGCAAACAAAATGGAGGCAAGAATAGAGGAAGAAGTTCCTCCATATAGTGCATCGACTTGTTCTTCTTGGAATTGTCGCTTGAAACTGTCAGCTATCATCTGCTTTCTAATTATTATTTGGTTGGTCTAGTCCAGCTTGTTAGTCATTTTTAAACTGACTTTTTATGCATTATTTTTTGGATGAACCCAATAATGCGTATAGTCCTTCTAGTTTAATTATTTATTATTAATGAATAAGCTTTGCTTTATAGAATTGTTTTTATAATAAGTATTATACACAAAGATATTAACTGATCAGCAGCCTATAGATAAGTGGGGTTTCACTACTATTTGTAATAGGTTATTTAATCCTCAGCCCTAAACGAATGACTCGGTTAATTATAAAACTTATGGTAAGTACGCCTTTTTCCTGCGCGTTGAGTAATCACTCCCTCGACATAATCCAGACTAGGGATATCAAATGATTCATATTGCTCATTCAGAGGAACAAGTGTATAAGTTTCAGTATCGCCATCATTGTTAAATTTGATTTGACGAAAAATATACTCATCACCTAAATCTTTG
>JAZGFD010000007.1:0-3629 GCA_036479115.1 Saprospiraceae bacterium
AGAGTCAATACCAATGCGATAGCCGCCATTACTAAAACATCAGCAGCATCAGTAACCGACATGGTAAAAAGGCTTGCCGAAAAAGAGTTGGTTTTGTATGAAAAGTACAAAGGAGTAACACTTACAAAAAATGGAGGACAGATAGCCACAAGCCTAATAAGAAAACATCGATTATGGGAGTATTTCCTTGTTCAAAAATTGAACTTTTCATGGGCAGATGTGCATGATATAGCAGAAGAGCTAGAACATGTATCCTCGTTAGCTCTGATAAAGAGACTTGATGATTATTTAGGAAATCCCAAATTTGATCCACATGGTGACCCTATACCAAATGCTGAAGGGAAATTTACCATAAGAGCTCAACAGTCATTAGATGTATTTGAGGTCGGTACAAAAGGAATTCTTTTAGGTGTAAAAGAGCACCACAAAGACTTCTTAGAATATCTCAATAAAATTAAAATAGCTTTAGGTTCAGAATTGGAAATACTGGAGAAAAACAACTTTGACAACTCTATAATTGTAAAAATTAATAATAATAAAACATATCTACTCACTGAAAAAGTGAGTAAAAATCTTCTAATAAAAAAGTAACTACTCAGGTGGTATCAATTTTGGCTGTTTAGCAGACAGAACTCAAAAACACACCCTCTGAGTAGTTGCATAAAAAATTCTTAAATGAAGAGAATACTTCTACTTACTACTATTGCTCTGGCAATAAATATATTTTATTTGCAAGGCCAATCAAAGCCTAAAGTAGTGGCCTCGGCATCAATGTTACTCGACATTGCTAAAAATATTGCAGGTGACGAAGTAGACCTGGCAATGATCGTACCTATAGGCGGAGATCCTCATATCCATGTCCCCACTCCTGCTAATGCAAGGCTGGTCAATAAGGCCAACTTGATACTTGTGAATGGTCTCACTTTTGAAGGATGGATGAATGAACTGATAGAAAATTCAGGAACAACAGGAAAAACAATTACTGTGACAGAAGGAGTGGAAGCCTTAAAAAGCCTTGCCTATCACAACAGCGCTGACCCTCATGCATGGATGGTGGCTTCTAATGGAATAATTTATGCCGATAATACACGCATGGCATTGATAGACCTTCTGCCTGAAAAGGCGGTTATTTTTAATCAAAATTTTAAAAATTACAAGAAAGAGCTGCTGGAACTACATGAGTATATAAAAACTCAGATTGCGACTATACCCAGTGAAAAAAGAATCCTTATTACTTCCCATGACGCTTTTCAATATTATGGTAGGGCCTATGGACTAAGGCTTGAAGCTATCATGGGTATCTCTACTGATGCAGAGGCCCAGACTTCTGATATTATGAGGGTAAATGAAGCAATAAGAACACATAAAGTGCCTTCCATTTTCATAGAAAGTACAATCAACCCTAAAATGATGAAACAAATAGCCAAAGATAATGATGTCAGCATAGGAGGGCAGCTTTTTGCTGACTCTTTAGGCGATGAGGCTTCACCAGCTGACACTTATATTAATATGCTCAAATCAAATACAGATACCATAGTGAAAGCATTGACAGGAGAAAAAATTATTACAACCGAAGAAGAAAGTAGTAACATACCTGTCTATCTAGGCATCGCAGTATTTTTACTGCTGGCCATGTATTTTGGTATTAAGTTAATGAATAAATAATGAGCAAGATAAGCATACAAGTAAAAGGAGTCAATATCTCTTATGAGAGAAAACGGGTATTATCCAATATTTACCTTGATATAGAGCAGGGATATATATATGGAGTAATTGGCCCAAACGGAGCTGGAAAATCCACTTTGTTCAAAACAATATTGGGTTTAATTGAGCCCAATTCTGGGAGCGTTACTGTGTTGGACAATGACATCACTAAAGCACGAAAGAGAGTAGCTTATGTGCCACAAAAAGACGGAGTAGACTGGGATTTTCCTGCTACTGTATATGACATTGTTCAGATGGGACGCTATCCGCATAAGAAAGTATTACAAAAACTCAATGGAAATGATCATGCCATCACCCAAGAGGCATTGGAAAAGGTAGGAATGACTGAATATTCTAAACGCCAAATTGGAGCGTTGTCAGGAGGCCAACAACAGCGGGTTTTCATCGCCAGAGCTCTTTGCCAACAAGCTGATATCTTTTTACTGGATGAGCCATTTGTAGGTGTAGATATCACCACCGAACACAAAACTATTGATATCCTAAAGGAATTAACTCAACAAAATAAAACAGTCATGATTGTACATCACGATTTGGCCACAGCTGATAATTATTTTGACAAAGTCATTTTGCTAAATCAGAGATTGATTGCTTATGGTGACACATCAAAGGTATTTACTAAAGAAAATATCGCAAAGACTTATGCCTCCCAATTGAATATATTACATCAAGTAGGAATGCGCGAACATTAAATTATTGATCATTAAATTCGTTTTTTGGGATTGTAAATACTTGCCATGATTCTTTTATAAGAGATGTAAATCGAAACCCATTTGGTTATCAGATCATTATCTTTGCTAGAAGATATAGTAGCGTAATAACTTCTGTAACTACTCAGGGGCTATCAATTTTGGTAAAAAAAAATTCTTTTTCTGCTACACATCACCTGAGAAGTTACCAACTTCTTAAATTATGGATCAAAAATTAAAGCCATCTGAGTTAATCTTAAACGATGATGGCAGCGTATACCATTTGCACTTATTGCCCGAAAATATTGCTGATACAATTATTACAGTAGGTGATCAAGACAGGGCAAAAAGAATAAGTAAATTATTTAGTACTCTTGAGTTTGAAACAACACACAGGGAATTTGCCACTTATACAGGTATTTATAAATCCAAAAGAATAACAGTATGTTCTACAGGTATTGGCACTGATAATATTGACATTTTTCTTAATGAACTCGATGCCACTGTTAATATAAATCTGAAAGAAAGAAGAATAAAAACTGCTCATAAATCATTAAATATCATTAGAATTGGGACATCAGGATCAGTACAAAAAGATGTGCCAGTTGGATCATTTGTAGCATCAGAATATGCCCTAGGTACAGATAATTTGGCTTATTATTATGGATACAGTCTTGGCGCTGAAGAAAAGAAAATAACCGAATCAGTAAGAAATCATTTTACCTTGCCACAAGGGCATTCTAAACTCTATGTGGTGCCATCATCAAGCCGACTTTTGGCGACTATAGGCAACAGCATGTCCACAGGCATGACGGCCACTGCTACAGGGTTTTACGCGCCTCAGGGAAGAGCTCTTAGATTGAAACCAAAAGACAATTGGGTGAAAGACCTCCAGTCTTTTTCTTTCAATAAAATAAAAATCACCAATCTTGAAATGGAGACTTCTGGTCTGTATTTATTGAGTAGGCTTTTAGGCCATAATTGTCTCAGTTGTTCTGCTATATTAGCAAACAGGGCGGATCATACATTTGCCGAAAAACCAAAAGAAATAATAGACAACCTCATAGATATGGTTTTGGAGAAAATAGATGCCTAGTGCTCTGTCAAGGATAAATTGACGGGTAACTTTGGCATCTTTTGAACCTGCTCTTTGTTAAAAATACTCGCCATATCTACTGCTATGACTGCGTTTTTTGCCTCGTTCAGGATCAAATTATG
>JAZGFD010000008.1:0-8701 GCA_036479115.1 Saprospiraceae bacterium
TCATTGTATGGAAAGACGGAAAGCTCAAAAATGTACAAGAACAGTTGGTCGACTTACGACTGGACAAAGAGGTAAAACACATCAAACAAGAAGAAATACACAATCGCAAATCAAAGACAGATCACATGTTCGAATACAGCAAAACAGTCCTTACACACCAAGGGCATGAATTTTATTATATCAAACACGAACTACAGACACACCAAGTGGGAGAATCAAAAGCGAAAGACAAAAAAAGATTCGTCAATACAATCATTTTTCAAAGAAAACTACCTCAATCAGGTATTCACACATCCATATTCACCTCAAGAAAATGGACATGTTGAAAGTTTTCATAAAACTTTGGGAGGATCATTGAAGAACTATTATTTTGAGAATTTAGATTCTCTTGCAAGAAGATTGAACCAGTTTTATAAGATTTACAACAATGATAGGCAGCACAGCTCTATAGCAGGATTAAGCCCAAGTAAATTCTGGGCACTATGGGAAGATGATCAAGTCATTATAACCACATATGACAAAAAGAAAGCTACCTTCAAGTTAAAGATTCCGTATCAGGATGTGTTATCTTGGGTTCACATTAACAGATACTCCACATCGGGTAATGGGACCCAGAAGGCGTCTCTCGTTCAATTCGCAGAATTGATATAATGTAATGGTAGGCCTACTCATTACTACTCCATCGGTACAAAGGTCACCGTTGGCGCTCTCGTAATACAAATGTATTGCATTCTTTATGCTTTTTATTATTAATCAGAATTTTGTCCGATTATTGGGGGGCTGAATCACGAACGATCTATTAATTGTTAAACCTGACTGAAAATCGGCTGTCCGACAAAATGTTTACTTTTGTTCAATGCTATCTTTGTTTGTTTTTCAACTCTAAGATAACTGTCGCCCTTTGAAATGGACTCGATTCTTATTTTTTTATTCGGACTCCCATTAGTCAAAATCCTTTACAATTTTAGAGACTGCCTAATCTACTTTAATAAAATCCAGTCCTTTTTCTCTTACCATCGCATTCAAAGCAGGAATATCATTTTCCTTTACCATCTTGTATTTAGTCAATTGATCATTAATCAAACCTACCATTTCATTTTTTACGGCTATGGCTGGCTCTGTTGGCGGAAACTCTCCTCTGCCTGTCAATGAATTCAAATGGGCCAACTTATTGGTTAATCTTATCGGAAAATTGAGTGGGTCTTGACGACTTCTGTTTTTTGTCTGATATAATTCCTTTTCTACATTGCCAATCAAAGAATCTATTCTTGTGGCTTCTAAGACTAAATCTTCTTCAGATTCATATTCTTTTTTCAAAACAGCTAGTTTTTCTTTCACTTTTCTGATCTCAATAATGGCCTCATGTGCCTCAGTTACTTTATCATTTATTTCTTGAATAAAGTTAAATTTGTTTTGATAATCAGCTTGTGTTAGTTCTAATCTTGGGTCAGCAATGATATTGAAAGACTGTGATTGAGATTTGCCTCTGTGGGTCATCTCAATACGATATGATCCTGGTACTGCTTTTTGGCCTCTGAGTGACCCTGACCACATAATCATGCCATCAAATGACTTGGCTTCAAGATGTCTAAAGTTCCAATTGAACTTATTTGCACCTTTTTTAACTTCTTTTATCATATTTGACTTCTCCTCAGCATGGGTAGAATATGTTCTGACCAATTTCCCATTTTCTGAATAAATAGACATGATAAGTGTATCTTTTTTAAGATAATCATTGAGATAATAGAATGATGTAACTCCACCGGGATGATTTTGTCCTACACCCGTTCTAGCGCCACCAAAACCTCCACCGCCTCCATAGCGGTAAGCATCCATGGGATCGAATAATCTATCTCCACTTGATTTGCTTTGATTTGCCACTTGATGTACTAAGGTAAGATCGTCAATTAACCATAGCGATCTTCCTTGAGTTGCGGCAATAAGATTGTTATTTTTTATGGCAAGATCAGTAATGGGTACTATTGGTAAATTTTGTTGAAATGGATACCATTGCCTTCCATCATTATAAGAAATGTACATACCTGTTTCAGTGCCAGCATAGAGCAAACCTGCCTTTGTAGGATCTACTCTTACCACTCTAGTAAAGTGATCTCCTTTGATACCATTGACAATTTTAGACCATGACTTCCCAAAATCTGTTGTCTTGTATAAATATGGGGCATAATCACCCATCTTATATCGTGTACCTGCAAAGTAACATGTACCTGCGTTATGTGGATCAGGTTCTATGCTATTGATCATCATCCACTCAGGCATACCTTTAGGCGTTACATTGATCCAGTTTTCGCCACCATTGCGAGTCACGTGCACCAAGCCATCATCAGAACCTACCCATATCAACCCTTCTTCTAGTGGTGATTCATCAGCTGCAAATATGGTACAATAGTACTCTACACCAGTATTGTCTTTGGTTATTGGGCCACCTGATGAAACCAATTTATTCTTATCATTTCGTGTCAAGTCAGGGCTAATAATCTCCCAGCTCTGTCCCTCATCAGTACTCATGTGTAAGTGATTAGAACCAGTATACAGCTTATTCCTATTGTGTTTAGAGAAAAATATAGGAAAATTCCATTGGAATCTATATTTCATTCCCTCTGCACCATAGCCCATGGGGTTATCAGGCCACACATTGATGCCTCTTGTAGTATTAAGTCTATGATCTTTTCTTGTTAAAAAACCTCCATAGCTGCCTCCATATACAATCTCGGGATCATCCGGATCAGGGGCGATATGAGCCGACTCCCCTCCTGCTGTACTCTCCCAATCATCTTCTGTAATTGCTCTACCACTTGATCTATGTGATACTCTGATCGTGCTATTGTCTTGCTGTGCTACTAGTATTCTATAGGGAAAATGGTTATCAGTAGTAACTCGATAGTACTGAGCCGTTGGCTGATTGTGGTATGTACTCCATGACTCACCCCCATCAAATGACACTTGAGCACCTCCGTCATCAGCCATGATCATCCTTTGTGGATCTTCAGGAGCTATCCAAAGATCATGATGATCACCATGAGGCGCATTACTGGCTTGAAAAGTCTTACCGCCATCTGTTGATTTGTGGTAACTTACATTGACCACATACAATTTGTCCTTATCATGAGTATCAGCATAGATGCGAGTATAATACCATGCTCTCTGTCGTAATGATCTGCTTTCGTTTGTCTTCTTCCATGTCTTGCCACCATCATCACTTCGATATATGCCTCCTTTGTCATTTTCTATAAGAGCCCATACCCTTTCACTATTGGCCGGTGAAACCGCTACAGCTGATATGCCCCATATACCTTCAGGCAGTCCTTCATTTTTACTGATGTTTTTCCATGTCTCTCCACTATCGGTACTTTTCCAAAGGCTTGATCCTTCTCCTCCGCTTTCGAGGCTGTACGGTGTTCTTCGTATTCTCCATGTTGTAGCATAGAGGATTCTGGCATTGTTTGGATCTATGACAAGGTCTACGGCTCCTGCATCTGCATTAGCAAATAATACTCTACGCCAAGTATTTCCCCCATTAGTCGTCTTGTACACACCTCTTTCATTACTTGATTTGTATAGATCACCCATTACTGCTGCGAAAGCCACATCAGGATTGTCGGGATGAATTCTAATTCTAGAAATGTGCCGAGAATTTTTAAGCCCTTTTTGCTTCCATGTTTTACCTGCATCTTCTGTTTTCCAAACACCATAACCATAAGATACATTACCTCTCACAGTTTTTTCACCACCGCCTACATATAGTACATTATTGTCAGATGAACTAACGGCTACTGCCCCAATTGAGCCTCCAAAAAACCCATCAGATATATTCTTCCATGATGTCCCTCCATTCTTACTACGCCATACACCACCACCTGCACTTCCGAAATAAAACAAATTGGGCTGTCCTGGCACACCTGTTACAGCACAAGATCTACCGCCTCTATATGGCCCTATTGATCTCCACTCCATGGCATCATAGTATTTCTGATTGGGATCAGGTTTTACAGCTTGGGAAGAAATGTCAATAAAACTGAATAACAGTAAAACTGATAAGAAGAGTAGATTTTTCATGTGTTTGTATTATTATAATTAAAATTACCTTTTAAAGTACTTAAAACCCCTTACACAAAGGGAGGGTTATAAACCGCTCGGATTTTGATTTAAATTAGTATAAATAGCTTTTAATAATGCACCATCACTGTCTCCATTAAACTGCCAAAACATGACACCTCCGAGTCCTTTTTTAATCACATAATCCGCTTTATACTTAATTGATTTTTCATTTTCATAAGAAATAAACAATGAATCTTTCAAACGCCATATATAGGGTGCCTTAGACGGCTCATCCCAATATTCAATAAAACCAACATTACTGTTGAGGCTGTCTACTATTTCATTATAATTGTATGTATTAGATAGGCCATTTACATCTTGACCCAGTCCATTATGTTCGGCATTTACTCCACTCCACCACCTTCCATAAAATGGTACGCCCAATACGATTTTATCCACAGGTATACCTGCTTTGATGTGTTGATCTACGGCTATTATTGCGCTTCTAACAGACTCATTATCGTCTGATTCAGAAGTAGTAAGATTGGCATGATGTCCAGTTTTTTTATTCCCACCTCCGAGAAAATCATATGTCATGATATTTACAAAATCCAAATATTTCTGAGCCTCGCTCATGTTAGTATGATCCAAGTAATTCTGACTGGCACCAGTAGCAATAGTCAATAAGTAGTTTTTCTGTGAAGAGGCTAAAGCATCTAATTTGCTTCGCAACAGCTTTAAAATAGCCGTAAAATTTTCTTTGTCTTCTGGTCTAAAAACATTATTATCACCAAGCAATCCAGGGTATTCCCAATCCAAATCAATACCATCAATTTTGTGTTTTTGCATATATGCTATTGCACTATTTGCAAATATTTCTCTAGATTCTTCAGTTAAAGCAGCATCAGAGAAGTTTTTTGAATGAGTCCACCCCCCAACTGATATTAATACTTTTAGGTTTTTATTTATCTTTTTTAAGTTATTAATTTTCTTAATGGTTTCTGTGTCATAGTCATTTAGTTCTACTACTTTACCATCCTTTATATCAGCAAAAGCATAATTAATGTGGGTTATTTGTTTTACTTTTTGATAATCATCACCCCAGTTATCCTCCCATTTATTTACATATGCTATAACTTTTTTATCATTCAATAGTGTTATTGTTGGAGTAATTTCATTTGGGACACAACCTGCAAAAAGGAATAGGAACAAAAATACAATAGCGACCAATTTCATAATAAAGAGTATTATTTACCACCAAATATAAAAGGTAACTACACAGGTGGGTGCTTTTGAGACAAAAATTTGTTATTTTTTTATTAGACGAGGCTCATTTTTATCAGAATAGCAGAGCTTTTGTTATCAAAATAGCTGAAGAATAATGAAAAAAGAATTTTTTTTAGCCAAAATTGCCTCCACCTGAGTAGTCACCATTTTGGTCAAATGAAAACTGTCGCTTATGAATGACCTCAGAAAGTTGATAGGAATGAAAATATTGAGATCCTATCATCTCAAAACATGGCAATGAAATGATTATTTGTAGATTAAGAATACAAATGACAGTGTCAATACGTATATATGGCAACAATGCCTACAATTATGTAAAATTCAGTTGGGGTATTTTGTACCTAAATGCCTGGGCGTTTCAGTTTTGACAAACTAAAAAGGATATGAAAACAAAAAACATATGAATAATAAATATAGAATCCACTCAATGCCGAATCAGAGTATTTGATCAATTCTATATTATGAATAATATTAATAACATTTTATTAACTTACTTTCAAATCGATATTTATCGATTTTTCTCTACTGCTAAGTATAATTTAATATTTTTTTTCAGCTCTTTTTAAGGTTATAAATTTTGAGTAACTTTTGTCAAGAAAGTAGGTACTTATTGTAACTTTACTATAAAAGTGTACTAAAAATTTCTCTTTTTAATTATCAGATATATGACAATTTCATATTTCAAATTTCAAATTGATTTGTCAATCATAAATAATATTATCTTAACGTTTTTTTAATAAACATTTTTCAAATGAAAAAACTATTTACTACACTTACCTTTATTATTATTGGGCTAGTTTTATATGGCCAAAATAATGTAAGCGGCACGATTTTAGATGAAGATGGCCTTCCATTAATAGGAGCCACTATCTTAGAATCGGGTACCACCAATGGTACAATTACAGATTTAGACGGTATCTTTTCTCTTGATGTATCAAATTTAGATGGTATTCTGAGAATTAGTTTTACTGGCTTTGAAACTCAAGTTGTTCCAATGTCAGGATTGAGCAGCTACAATATACAATTGCGGCCATCATCAGAGACACTTGACGAAATTATTGTAACAGGTTATGGTACCTCTAGTAAGCGTAACTTGACAGATAACATAGCAAGGCTATCTTCAGCTGATCTAGCTGATGTGCCTATTGCAAGTTTTCAGAGTGCAATGTCAGGAAAAGCGTCTGGAGTAAGAGTCACACAAACCAATGGCAAAGTAGATGCAGGGATTTCCATAAGAGTACGTGGCGCTGCAAGTATCAGTGCTGGTAATGATCCGTTGTATGTACTAGATGGTGTTCCTTTGATTAATATTAATGAATCTAATAATGGTTCACCCATGAATCCATTGTTGTCATTGAGCCCGTCGGAGATTGAATCTATAGATATTCTGAAAGATGCCAGTTCTGCTGCCATCTATGGGGCCAGAGGTGCCAACGGAGTAGTACTTATAACTACTAAAAGAGGTAAAATAGGCAAGGCCGTAGTGTCATTAAATGTATCACATGGAGTGAGTGAAGCCACTAATCTTGTACAATGGCTTAATGCTGACGAGTATGTAGAATTATTTTCAGAAGCTGCTGCTAATGGATTGGCTTTTGGCGGATGGCCAGGCACAGGATTTGCTGAGGGAAGATTTGATCGTTATTCTAATAATACAGATTGGGCTAATGGAGCTGTCAATACCGTATGGAATGATCAAGTATTCAGATCGGGAGCATTAAGCAATATAGATGCTTCTGTTTCAGGAGGTGACGAAAAAACGGTATACTATTTTGGAGGTTCTTATAACGATACAGAAGGAATACTCGTAGGAAATGCCCTCAAAAGGGCGTCAGGAAGAGCCAATCTTAAGCATACATTTAGTGATAAACTGATAGCTGGATTGAATATAAGTTATTCAAAAACCACAGTAGACAGAGTAGCTAATGACAATTCATTTGTGACTCCACTTCAAGCAATAGCACAATCTCCTATATCACCACCAAGATTAGAAGATGGGACACCATTTGCCGGTACCGTATATCCTAATTTCTTATTGGCACAAGACTTTGGTAGTTATATTACAAGATTGAGAAGGACTATTGGTAAAGCATACCTCCAGTATCAGATCATTCCCAATCTAAAATTTAACTCAGACTTCGGTTATGACTTAAGTTACCAGACAGAAGATCAAGTACAAGGAAGTCGCGTACCTTTCCAATCTACTAATGGGCAAGTATATACGTCTAATGCTACATCTGAAAGCTATGTATTTAGTAATTATGCTACATTCAATAAAGATTTTGGTGTTAATAATTTTGATCTTGTTGTAGGTACTGAGTTTACACAAGCAGATAGAGCATTTACCAGTGTGACAGGTACTGAGTTTCCTTCTGATGATTTTCAAACGATCAATAGTGCAGCAGAAATTACAGCAGGATCTGGGTCTACTTCAGCTTATAACTTCCTGTCATACTTCGCCAGAGCCAAATATATCTTAAACAATAAGTACTTTTTGAAAGCGAGTGTAAGGAGAGATGGTTCTTCTAGATTTGGGAGTAATAATAGATTTGGTACATTCCCTGCTGCATCTGTAGGATGGATAGTATCAAATGAAGGATTCTTTAATAAATCTAAAACATTATCATTCTTAAAATTCAGAGCAAGTTATGGAGAATTAGGGAATTCTGAAATTGGGAACTTCCCTTCACGATTCTTGTTCCAAGGTGTATCTTATAATCAGCGTCCAGGTATTGCTCCTACACAGCCAGGTAATAATGACCTGAGTTGGGAGACATCCAAGCAACTTGACTTAGGTTTAGAGTTTGGAATGTTTAACGACAAAGTCACTGGTGAAATAGACATATATTCCAAAAACACCAATGGTCTTTTATTTAATGTACCATTGCCAGGAAGTTCTGGGGCAATACAGATCAATAGAAACATAGGCGTTCTAGAAAGTAAAGGAGTAGAATTTTTACTAAACACAGAGACATACAGTAATGGTGCATTTAGTTGGAATACTAGCTTAAATGTAGCCAGACATACTAATGAGATTACAGAACTTCCTAATGCAAATTCAGATATCATCACAGGAAGAAATATCAATAGAGTAGGAGAAGCAGTATCATCATTTTATATGCCTGAATATGCTGGTGTAGATGCAGCAAATGGAGATGCACTCTATTATATCAATGGTGATGATGAATCTAGAGAAACTACAAACAGTATAGGAGATGCCAATAGAATAGTAGCAGGAGATCCTTTCCCTAACTGGTTAGCAGGTATTACCAATGAGATAAGCTATAATGACATCAGCCTAAGCTTCACCTTCATGGGAGAATGGGGAGCAAGTATATATAATGCAGGAGGAAGATTC
>JAZGFD010000009.1:0-2184 GCA_036479115.1 Saprospiraceae bacterium
GATTATTTCACTATTGATCAAAATTAACTCACGAGGACCTGTCTTTTATATCCAACAACGGGTAGGAAAAAATGAATCTCTTTTTTCTCTGTATAAATTCAGATCTATGATCGATAAAGCTGAAGAAGATGAGGCAGTTTGGGCAGATGAAAATGATAAAAGAATTACACTGGTGGGGAAAATCTTGCGCAAGCTGCACCTGGATGAATTACCTCAATTCTGGAATGTAATCAAAGGGGAAATGAGTTTGGTGGGGCCTCGGCCTGAAAGGCCAGAGTTTGTTGAAGAATTAAAGAAAAAGATTCCTTATTATTCGCTGCGCCATTTTATGAAGCCCGGAATAACAGGATGGGCTCAGGTGAATTATCCTTATGCTTCCTCTTTGAAAGACTCACGGGAGAAAATGGAGTATGACCTTTATTACGTCTACCATATGAATTTGCTATTTGATGTGCGGATTCTCCTGAGGACGGCACAGAAAATCCTTTTAGGAAAAAAAGAGTTGGGCTAAATAGTAGGGGTACTTAGCTTGAAGTCGAGAAAAAATAAACTAGCATTTGTGATAAAGTCTACTTTACAGCAACGTTTTTTGCTCTATTTGTTGGTACATTTGATGAAATATTGAAGTGGATAATACCACATTTGCTTTAATATTTTCCTTGATATTGATTAATTTTATTTTTCCCTATATTAAAAAACAACATAAAGCAAATATTCTCTGAGATATATCTGGATCTACTTCCCAAATATCATATCCTTTCTTTAAAAACTCAAAGATAAATAATTTTCAGTAAGTACCATAATATTCAATTACTATCTGGGGAGTTCTCAGACTCACACTTTTTTTAGGTTATTTTGACATTAAATTTCCCCTTTGATATAAAAACTAGAGGAGATTAACGCTGAAAACCATACAAAAAAATGAAAAAATGAAACTAAAATATGCATTTTTGGTAATTTATGCTGCCATAGGCATTGGACTATCACAAACCATTTATTCAATTCTCCTTAGTGATTTAACATTTCTACCTCTACCCACTACTAACTTCCTACTTGCGCCGTTAGTAATACCTTTTCTGTTTTTGTTGATTCCCACACTAATTGTATTTATCACATATTTTTTTGTAACAAAGGCACTCGGCAGTCGAGCCGGGATAATATTGCTCATCATCGTCATAGCAATTGGAACAACTCTATGGTTTATGCGTATACATTTTCTAAAAACGAGCAGCGCACTTGAATCAATTATTGTCTTAGTTATGGTTTTTGTCAGCGTAATTGGATTGAGCATAGTTTTCTGGAAATACATCCTTAGGGTTTTTCTTTTGGTTTCCTTTATTGTCACCCTATCCACTATCCACTTCATTTATCAAGGATACAAGGAGTATGAGCTATCGAAAGTTGAAATAGAAACTACTAATGATGAAAGATTTGCAGCGATTGATATTGTGGACAAACAGAAACTGTCTACACCGGTAGTACACATTATTTTCGACGAATTATCAGGAATTCTCCTGCGAAGTGGAGAAAAAACGATTGATGCAACTCTTTATCCTCACCTCGCCTCCTTAGCTGAGACATCAACCTGGTATCCAAACTATACTACTTTCATATCTTCAACAACCCCAAACATGATTTCCACGATGAGTGGTGTTAGCCCTGTTGGTCAAAAGAAATTCACTAAGAGTACTCTATCAACAATACCAACCATTCATGCAGGTTTATCAGCTTATGTCCCTATTAAAATATGGGAGACTCGAAATGCTCTTGACCATGAGAAAACGATTAAAATAGCAAGACACATATCGTGGAAGTTTTATACCCACATTGTGCTTCTCGCTTACTGTTCAGGAGTTTTTTCTTCCTCATGGGTGGACGTTCCAGACCTACAACTGTTAGCTGCCATGCCTACTCCCTCATCTGCCAAATCTCAGAAGGCATTCAAAAGAGGTTTTCTGTCTTATGTAAATAGCTTTTTGACATCACTTAAGTTGGGAGAAGCCAATATTTATTTATTCTACTCAATATTTCCACATCATTCGTATTTTCTAAACCCGGATGGAAGCTTGATTGTTATTCACCCTGTTAAGGCCGGTGTGCCTGCTAGAGCAAAAAAATTTTTCCACCCCAATGACGCAATTGACCGAGGAGAGACAAGCTACAACATTTATCGTTCATATATCA
>JAZGFD010000010.1:0-2750 GCA_036479115.1 Saprospiraceae bacterium
CTTTTGGCGATCTTTATATTTTTTTCAATTAGCTGATACTCAGGCATCACCGAATCTCAATAAATGTAAATCTCATCCAAAACAACTCATTTTGTGAAAAATGTCTGTTTCCGGAGTGGACTCAATATTGTTTTAAACATATCAAAAGCATACTTTTGCAGCCTTAAAAATTTAAACCATCACGTAAATGTCTAATAAGTACAAAGTAAAAGATACTAATCTTGCCGATTGGGGCAGAAAAGAAATCGAATTAGCAGAAGCAGAAATGCCTGGACTCATGGCGCTAAGAGATGAGTTTGGTGCCAGCAAGCCATTAAAAGGTGCGAGAATAGCTGGATGCTTGCACATGACAATCCAAACAGCCGTATTAATAGAAACTCTCGTAGAAATAGGGGCTGAGGTGTCTTGGTCGTCATGTAATATATTTTCTACTCAAGATCATGCCGCAGCTGCCATTGCGGTAACAGGAGTGCCCGTATATGCATGGAAAGGAATGAATGAAGAAGAATTTGACTGGTGTATTGAGCAAACGCTTACCGCATTCCCTGATGGGAAACCACTTAATATGATTCTTGATGATGGAGGAGATTTGACCAATATGGTTTTGGATAGGTATCCAGAATTGGTTAAAGATATCAAAGGAATAAGCGAAGAAACTACAACTGGTGTACACAGATTGTACGAAAGAGAAATCAAAGGCACTCTTGCGCTACCGGCAATAAATATCAATGATTCTGTGACCAAGTCAAAATTTGACAATAAATATGGTTGTAAAGAGTCTTTGGTAGATGCAATAAGAAGAGCAACCGATGTGATGATGGCTGGAAAAGTTGCAGTAGTGGCAGGATATGGTGACGTGGGAAAAGGATCTGCTGCATCATTGAGGGGTGCAGGTTGTCGCGTTATCGTTACCGAAATTGATCCTATATGTGCGCTCCAAGCAGCAATGGACGGATATGCTGTCAAGAAAATGACAACAGCATTGAAAGATGCAAATATAGTAGTCACAGCTACAGGAAACAAAGACATTATTAGACCCGAGCATTTCAAAATGATGAATGATAAAATGATCGTATGTAATATTGGTCATTTTGATAATGAAATCGATATGAACTGGTTAAACAATGAGTCTGGGGCAATAAAAGTGGAAATAAAACCACAAGTTGATAAGTATACTTTAGACGGGAAAGACATTCTCATTTTGGCAGAAGGAAGATTGGTGAATTTGGGCTGTGCTACAGGTCACCCTTCATTCGTAATGTCCAATTCGTTTACCAATCAAGTGTTGGCTCAATTGGAGCTATGGGAAAATACTGACAAATACGAAAACAAAGTATACATGCTTCCTAAATATCTTGATGAAAAAGTAGCAAGATTACACCTGGATAAAATTGGTGTAGAACTGGAAGATATGTCAAAAGATCAGGCTGATTATATTAATGTACCTTTAGAAGGGCCATATAAGCCAGAATACTACAGGTATTAAGTTTGTAAAAGATGGTCTTAAAAAACAACCTAGCTACAATGAAACAGAAATGAATAATTTGCGTCTTATGATTAGGAGGCTATTAAACAACCTCTTGGATTAAAAATCTAAAATAAAATGCTGTTATTCATTTCTTTTCTTCTCTCGCTTTCCCTTTTCAATGGAGAAACGCTGCACCAATATCATCTTAGCAATACCGAAGTAAGATATAATCAAGAAGAAAGTGCGCTCCAGATAACGACCAGAATTTTTATTGATGATCTGGAAGAAACTCTGAACAAAATGGGACACACGGCTCTTTTTTTATGTACTGAAAAAGAGCCAGAACACGCTGATGGCCTTGTATCACAATATTTAAAAGAAAGATTGCTCCTTTCAGTAGATGGCGAACTACTTGAATTCACATATCTTGGAAAAGAAATAAGCGATGACCTTATAGCGGTATGGTGTTATCTGGAGGTGCTTAATGTAAATCCTCAACAAAATATAGAAGTGGAAAACAATGTGTTACTAGCATCCTTTGATGATCAGAAGAATATTGTCAATGTCAAAACAGATTCTGGAAAAAGGTCAATGTTCATCTTAAAAAATGGCGCCAATAAAGGTATTTTCAAAATATGAAACCCATTGTTCAAAATATTCTAATTCTTCCTATTCGACTTTACCAAATTGTCATTTCACCGATTTTACAAAGCACATTTGGAATGAAATGTAGGTATGAACCATCATGCTCTTACTATATGATCGGGGCGATCAGAGAATGGGGCGTTTTCAAAGGAATGTATTTAGGAATAAAAAGATTATTGAGATGCGGCCCTTGGGGTGGGCATGGATATGATCCTGTTCCAGAGAATCCCAAAAACAGAAACAAATGTTAAATAGGCCTCGTAGAAACAGAAAATCTGCAGCTATAAGAGCAATGGTGACAGAAACAAGGCTTCATACCGACCACTTAATCCATCCACTATTCTTAGTAGATGGAAGAGGTGTGAAAGAAGAGATCTCATCCCTTCCAGGGAATTACAGATGGTCATTAGACAATGTGTTGGGTGAAATAGAAGATTGTATTTCTGTTGGTTTAAAAACCTTTATTCTCTTTCCCAAAATAGACAAGACAAAAAAAGACAAAATAGGAACATACAGCTACTCAAAGAACAATTTTTATCTAAAAGCAGCCTCTACGATAAAACAAAAATTTCCTGAAGTTACTCTTATTAGCGATGTTGCATTAGACCCGTATAGCACAGATGGGCATGACGGCATT
>JAZGFD010000011.1:0-21635 GCA_036479115.1 Saprospiraceae bacterium
CAGATTGTGTACCGCTTGGGGATACTTGGTATTGACCCAATTTTCTATCCAAATGGCTCCGTCATTAATAAATGCCAGTTTAGATTTTCTGCCTTTATGTGGCTGAAGCAATTTATCCATTTTCTCCTTAAATTGTAAATGCCCTCCAAGATGGGATACATACTCACTGCTGCCCGTAACTGATTGATTATCTGCGCTTATATCAGTTTTGTTCTCTAGGGAGTGCTTGAATATACGTCCCAGTTTAACTTCCTTCCATGATTCTTCACGGGTGAAAATCATACTCCCATCTACCTCTACTATTAACGCTGATTTTTCTTCTCCTGCCTGAATAGCTGAGATGTTTTGTTGTTCTTCCAAAAATCTCAACTAAGGCTAATCCAGCCTCATCGGTCAATCTATATATGACTGTATCATTAGTATGAATTCCCATGAGTTGATCAGCTATTTCACTTCCACGTTCATAAGTATCTAAATGACCAATGTAGACCAACTTTTCTTTTAATAGAGGACTTTGCTTGTGTCTGTTCAATGATACAGCATAATCATGTTGATTTGAAATAGCAGTTTTCCCAAAGGTCGTTTGTAAAGTTTTTTTTTCTATGATCCTTTGGTACTTTGCCTAAGCCTTGGGTAAAAACTTCAAGCCCTGCTCCCTGCCAAATCTTAACAAAGTCCTTTTCGTAATCATATAAATTATCTCTAGTTTGTAGGTTCTCTATATCATATCCCAACGTTGGCTGCATATGGCTAGATATTCAGCTTTTGTCATGACATATATTTTTTTTTGTAATGTATAATATTTTACGCAAACGAAGAAATGAAATGCACCCGTTACCACACCTTTGGTTTGGCGTGATAATAGGCAGATAATATTGATAAATATGATTTTTTTTTAATATAAATACTGCCTGAACGAAAAATGTCTAATTTTATGAAATAGAATATTTTGGTTGAAAATTTAGTTTTTTGATATTCGGTGATGCCTTAGCATCAGCGAATTGATAAAAAAAATAAACTATCGCCAAAAGAGTTATTTCTAATTTTGATGAGTTTTCGTTCAGACACTAAATAGCAGTACTTGAGTAAGTACTCAATATCATAATCATCATTATGGAAGTTGCATTTTGCAAGATTATCACACTTGACTTCATGTTCCACAGATAAACCTGAAATAGCGCAAATTGTCTCATTCCAAATTTTTAGGAACTTGGTGGGCTGTACAAAAATCAACCACTATATACCAGAGTGTTAAAGATTAGTATATCTTATGCATTTTTTTCTTTCTTTGTAAACATTGAAAAATAACATTTAGAATGGATACTGCTTCTCTTCAAAAATATGTAACTATGCTCACTGATTGGGCGGTTGTGTTTGTGCCAAAATTAATCTTAGCAACTCTGGTGCTATGGGTTGGTTTTAAAATAGTTAAGAAATTAGATGTTTTAATAGACAAATCACTTGAGAAAGCCAATGTAGGGCCGGAAATTGCTGGATTTTTAAGCTCTATTTTAGGCATGGTGATGAAGGTCATCGTGATTATGATGGCAGCAAGTTTTGTCGGTTTTGAGGTTTCGTCTTTGTTGGGAGTATTGGCAGCGGCGGGATTTGCAATAGGGTTGGCTCTACAAGGATTCCTGGGAAATTTTGCGTCGGGTCTTACTATTATTTTTTTCAAACCTTATAAAGTTGGAGACTGGGTGCAGATATCTGAGATGTTTGGGAGAGTAAAAAATATCCAAATCTTTAACACTACACTGATTACCCCAGGTGACAAAACCCTCATTATCCCTAATGGGCAAGTGACTGACAACATTATTACGAATTTTTCTACTGAAGGAAAAATTAGGATAGAACTTACTGTAACCATGCCATATGCTGAAAGTTTTCCGAAAGTGGAAAAAGTAATTAGAGAAGCATTGTCTACTTGTAATTATGTGATGAGAGAACCAATTCCTTTAATCGGGATTGAAAACTATGATACCCATAATATTATCATAGCCGTAAGACCATATATAAACCCAGACGAATACTGGGATGCTACTTTTGAAGTATATGGCAGTATAAAAAAACATTTTAGTAAACATGAAATTAAAGCGGCCTATTCTGAGGGTGTAGAGCTGGGGCCAATAGGAGATTAATTATTAGTAACTACTCACGTGGAGCCAACTTTGGCTAAACCAAGTTTTTTAATTGTTTTTCAGCTATTGTTATAACAACAGCTATGTTATTCTTATAAAAATGTGCCTCGTCTATTTAAAAAATGACAAATTTTTTCCCTTCCTGTTTGGCAGACAGGCCTCAAAAGCACCTACCTGAGTAGATACAATTATTAATCTAGCACGCCAATCAATTTCTTTATTCATTAGGAAAAAAGAGGGTTGGATTTTTCGTATTGTTTGGCAATATTATCTATTCCCATAAGAGCAATAGGAATGATTAAAATGAGGTAAAAACTCCAATTAAAGTCCATATCTATTTTCTCTAAATCGCTTCCATATTTTGCCCAAAATTCAGAAGAGAAACTCCAATTTACCGCCCAATTCGAAACGCTGCTAACATTTGATAGTAGAGTTGATTGTGTGTAGTACAATACGAATGCTAACATACATAATAGAAATGAAATTATGAACATTGGCCTGAGATCGAGATTCTTTTTATGAGCCATAGCGACCATAATATTTTGTGTCATTTGGTGACTAAACTCTTGATCTATTTTCATGCAAGAAGCAGATTTTAATTGGTTATGAATGATTCTGGCTTGGTGAAAGTAGGCCTTAAATGAAGCGTCTTCAGAACAATATTGTCGAATGCTTTTGCCCAATTCGTCATTTTCTGGGTGATCGAAAGAATCCCATATAATTTGCTCTTTTTCTTTGTTCATTGTTATTATTATTTGACGAGTAAATCAGAGAAATATTCTAATTTCGTGGCTAATTTTAATAATATCTTTCTTGCTCGGTATAGTTTTACTTTGATATTGTTTTCAGTTAATTTGAGTTCACTCGATAATTCTTTTATACTCATTTCTCCCAAATAATACATCCTTATCAGCCCAGCATCTTCAGAAGACAATTGATTGATAAGTTGGTTTATCACTGCCTTTTTTTCTGTTTCTAATAAGATGTTATCGGATATGACGGCAGAACCAGCATCAAAATAATATATGTCAATTGTTCTTTTCCGTTTTTTTAAATAATCCAAAGATGTTCTGTAAGCTACAGTATACATCCAAGTAGTGATCTTTCCATTTGGCGTGTAGGTGCTTATGGCATTAAGAATTTTTAGAAAAGTGTCTTGAGAGGCTTCTTCTGCTTCTTCCTTGCTTTTTAATACACCAAAACAAATAGTATATATATAGTTCTGGTACTTGCGAATAAAGTACTTTATTGTCTTTTCATCCTTGTTGCGAAGTTGATATACCAGTTCCTGATCAGAGTGCATATTTGAATGTATGAAAGTGAAACGAATGAAAGAACATATGGGTTACATTTTTTTGTAACCGAATTGAAACCTATGTCGTTTCATGAGAAATTATTCATAAAAAAACTGAAGATATGTCGATAGAAGCAATGATTTTTCTGCTAACCTTAGTCGGAACTTTTGGATTTGTCCTATATACTTTTTTTATTACAAGACATCATGAACGCATGGCAATTATAGAAAAAGGGGCGGATATTAGTTATCCATCTCGATCTTCAAGCGCCCATAATGCGCTGAAATGGGGCGTGGTACTTTTGTTTTTAGGAATTGGGTTAAGTATAGGAATATTCACGGATTTAAAATGGAAAAACGACGGGCCATTTTTTACTATCCCTCTAGTGATTATAGGAGCGGGACTAGGACAATTATTGTATTACAGGATTAGAAAAAACGAGGAGGTATGACATTTTTGTCCTTAGTGTAGTAACAATCAAGGTAAAAAACCATTAGAATGTTTATTCTAATGGTTTTTTTAAAGATTAACCAGAAAAATGCTGAATAAGGTTTTGTAATCCAGCACAAGATCAGAAAGTAATAGGGAAATGCCTCGACTTTGTGCTGACTGTTACAAATACATGCTAATTTGTTAAGGATAAAATGCCCCTCTAAAAAAGGCAGTCTATTTTCAATAATTTTAACTGTAAGGTTTTTTTAGTACGATACAATTTTAAATTAACTCTTGTCTTCCCCTCTTGATAAGCAAATGCATATCCTATTACCAAGCAAAACACACGTTTCGAAAAGGTTTTCATAAGTAGAAATATTTGTGATGAACAACTATCATCCCTAGCTCCAATGAAATTAAGAATAGCACACCAGCCCATTTTGATTTTTATAGTAGTCTTATTAGCGTAAATCCTATCACATCAAAAAGCTCTGCTAATAATAGCTATTAAGTCCTGCTAATCATTTGAATAAATAGATTTTTCACATTGATTTCCATCTATGTATTTTAACAACTTCAAAAATTAAATCATGTTAAGCATATCGGCTATATCTACACTACAATCATACGGAACAATCCTAAATAGCATAATATTTATTTGTTGAGCGCCCTAGCTAAAAGAGGAAAAAAACCGCCAGGCCCGAAAATCATGAGCAACCCTTTGACAAAAAGAGGCCTGAAATGATTTTTTGTCTATAAAGAAGGAAGTTTGAACATGGACGTGATGAATAATTTTTATCTTTATTTTTTGAAGGAATATATGTAACCAAGGTTACACACTTATTTTCTATCGTAAGGAAGAAATTGGGAAGATTAGTGGCATTTGTTACGGAGAACCTCCGTATACCTTAGTCAACAAAAGTTGAGAGGTGTACGGAGGTTTTTTTATTTAGAAACAGAAGTAATAATAAATATGACAACAATTATTAGTCTAAAAGAAATCACATCAATTGTAAAAAATGTTGATGTTGTTGCTGCAATGGAAAAGGGATTCATTCAGTATAGTAACGGAAAAACCGTAGTGCCTCCTGTTGCAGAATTACTATTCGAAAATCCTCCTGGCGATGTGCATATTAAATACGGTTATATTAAAAATGATGAATACTATGTAATAAAAATCGCTTCTGGTTTTTATGAAAACTCTAAATTAGGTATTGCTTCTAGTCAAGGAATGATGCTGTTATTTAATCAAAAAACGGGACAGCCTACTGCAGTTTTATTTGATGAAGGCTCACTTACGGATATACGTACTGCTGCGGCAGGGGCCTTAGCAGCAAAATACTTTGCTCCTAAAAATATAAAGGCAATTGGTATTATAGGCACAGGTATTCAGGCCAAATTACAATTACAATATCTTCAAGAGAACAATCCGTGTAAAACAGTATGGGTGTGGGGAAGAACTCCTGAAAACGCTTCGAAATATAAAGAAGAATTAGCTTCTTATTTTGACATTCATATTGCTTCAACACCGTCAGAAGTTGCTAAAAACTGTAACCTAATTGTGACCACTACACCATCGGAAAACGCAATCCTCAAGGCAGCAGATATACAAATAGGGACACATATTACTGCGGTTGGGTCTGACACTTCAGACAAGCAAGAATTAGAAAGTGAAATATTGCAAAAAGCAGATATAGTTATCTCTGACAGTATTCCACAAAGTAAAAGTAGAGGCGAAGTTTATCAGGCTATTAAAAGTGGAGCTATTTCTTATGATAATGTTGTTGAACTAGGTAATGCCATTCAAGATAGAACTCTTTGCAGAACCGATGAAAAGCAAATTACCGTTACTGACCTGACAGGTGTTGCTGTACAAGATATTATGATAACACAAGCTGTATATTCAAGATTTATAAAATAATTTTATTGAGGATAAAAGTGAACTCGAGATTTTTAAGACATTACTTCAAATCTTTATTTTGTGTTTAAGTCGTTTTTAATAATCTCAGATTCAAGTAATAAATACAACAATTTGCTGATTTCTTAGAATCTCGATTTTTTAGATAATAAGCAACTATTCAGGTAGGCGTTTCTGAGGTTGAAAATTGTTATTTTTTTGCCAGATTAAGCTCAATTTTTAAGGCGTAGCAGAGCTATGGCGAAAAAAATGTAAGTACTTAATATTGTAAACATCATAGAAAAACTAAAAGCCTTTAAGCTAAAAAACCAAGGTCGACGCCCTTGTATGAATAGTCAAGGGGCGTCAACCTTAGATGAATAATTAAGAACTGTATTCTTGGTTGGGCAAGGATTGTTGTGATTTGGCGACATTTTTTACCAAAAATAATGACAAACTTTTCTGGGTACAAAAGATGTTGAGTACTTACCTTTATATGAATAAAAAACAATGAGAATGTTGCAATTTGTAAGTAATAAAGGAGGAGGTAGTCCTGTAGATTTTGAAACTGCCATTTTAGATGGGTTCGCTATTGATGGAGGATTATATGTTCCTGAAAAGCTACCAAAAATATCAAATGAGCAATTAGAAAAATGGAGATATTTGGGCTACGTAGATTTAGCTTTTGAAATTCTTTCCTTATTTATTGATCGAAGTATTCTTTCTGAAAAAGAATTAAAAGAGATATTAGAGACTGCATATTCTTCCTTTGAAAAAAAAGAAATAATACCCATACACAAATTAAAGTCTAGAAAAGACACCTATATAATGGAGCTTTTTCACGGCCCAACTGTTTCTTTTAAAGATGTTGGGCTGGCTTTTTTAGTAAATTTGGTAAACTTTTTCTTAAAGAGAAAAAAAGAACATCTTTCTTTAATTGTGGCAACAACAGGAGATACAGGGCCAGCAACAGCTTATTTTACAGCAGGAAAATCAAATTTGGATGCATGGGTGTTGTATCCAAAAGGATTGATAACCGAGGAGCAAGAACGCCAAATGACGACACTGCCTCATCATAATATTCATCCTGTAGGTGTTTCTAATTGTCCTGAGGGCGGCGATGATTTAGACGCAGTAATTACTAAATTATTTGCTAACAAACCTTTTAAAACCAAGGTCCATCTCTCAAGTGTAAACTCTATAAACTGGGGGCGAGTGATGATGCAAATGGTACATTATTTTTATGGATATTTTCAAGTTATTGATGTTATTGGTGAAAAAGTGAACATGGCGGTGCCCTCTGGTGGATTTGGCAATCTAGCTGCTGGTTCTTTAGCACGTGAAATGGGATTACCCATAGAGACGTTGATTCCTTCAAACAATAATAATGCATGTCTCCATCGAATCTTTTCAGGAGGTGTTTTTTCAAAAAAACCTATTATTGAAAGTGTCTCTTCGGCCATTGACATCCTTGTCCCAATTAATTTTTGGCGGTACCTCTATTTTATTATTGGAAAAGATGGAAAAAAGATACAACAATGGATGGATGAATTTGAGCAAACTGGTAATGTACAATTTGACACAACAACCTTTCAAAAATATAAAAAAGGATTTTTGTCATATAGTGCTACCGATAAAGAAACTCTTCAAGTTATCAAAGAAATATATGAATCAGAAAACTATTTGTTAGATCCGCATGGAGCAGTTTCTGTAGTAGCGACCGATGCTTTAAAAAAAGAATTGACGGAAACTAAATTAATATGTTTGGCAACGGCACATCCTGCCAAGTTTCCAGATACAATTTTACAAGCTTTAGAAGTTGAAGAATTGCCAGAAGCAGCCACACACCATTCTATAGAAGAGGCTAAAAATTATTGCCAAAAAGTGTATCTATCCAATTGTTCTAATTTAGAAGAAACTTTACTCAATACTATGGGAAATAACTGGGAAATAACTAAAAGGCTAAAGACATAATATGGCAGAGTATACGACTTTAAATAAAGTGGATATAAAGGAAATTGTTAAGCAATATGAAATACCTTCAGTCATTTCCCATCAAATTTTAAATGGTGGTGTAGAAAATACAACGCACCTCATTACTACAGAGGGAGGCAAGTATGTATTAACTATTTGTGAGCAAAAAACAATAAAAAAAGCTATTGAACTTGCTCTTTTACTCGAATATTTGATTAAGTATGATTTTTCAACTTCAAAGGTATTACGTAATATTGATGATGATCTAGTTACAATATGGAACAATAAACCGGTAATACTCAAAACATTTATAGAAGGAAGAATTATAACCAATCTTCCTGATGATGTACTTATAATTATTGGAAAAGAGTTAGCCCAACTACATAATATTGAAGCTCCAGAGTACCTTCCAAAAATAATTAGTTATGGTATAGAGAATTTTAGCGAAGTATCAGCTTATAAGGCAAATACTTCTTTTTCAAAATGGCTAGATAAAAGAACTGTAGAAGTTGAACTACATCTTTTACCCAATTTACCCAAATCAATTATTCATAGTGATTTGTTTTATAGTAATATCATCATTAGTGAAGACAACAGAAAAGCAACCATAATGGATTTTGAAGAAGCTGGATATTATTATAGAGTGTTTGATATTGGGATGACTATAGTTGGTCTTTGTGCTAAGAATGAAAAAATTGATTTACAAAAAGCAGGTAACTTTTTTGAAGGGTATCAACAAGTAAATAAATTATTAGATATTGAAATAAGTAAACTGAAAATATTTACAATGTATGCAGCAATGTCTATTTCTTGCTGGAGATATAAACAGTTTAATTTCATACAACCAGATTCAACATTATTTACTCATTATTTAGAAATGAAAAATATTGCTGATCATATTATGAGTTTACCTGAGGATTGCTTTTCTAAACTCATATAAATGAAGTTAATAAGAGCCTGTCATGCATACATCAAAACTAGAAAAATCTAAAATTTCTTGAGCCCATCAGTTTTGTTTTTGGGGTAACCACTCAGGTTGAATACTTTTGAGATAAAAAATTGCTATTTTATTACAAGACAGAGGAATTTTTATTTCAATAACAAAGCTATTGAAATAAAAACTGCCAACGTATAGTGATACAAGAGCTTTTTTTAGCCAAATTTGATACTACCTGAGTAGTTACAGTTTTTTTTACCAAATCCTGACTCTTTCCTCGGGTTTAATATACATTTTATCACCTTCTTTGATATCAAAGGCTGCATAAAATTCATCAATATTTAGAAGAGGCTGTACTGCTCGAGTAGCACCTGGTGAGTGCGGATCAGTTTTCACTTGAGTTTTAATTGCATCCTCTCTGGATTTTGTTCTCCAGATAGTTCCCCATGACATAAAAAATCTTTGTTCGGGTGTAAACCCATCAATAGCTTCGGGACGGCCGCCTCTGTTGTAATTAATTTGAAGGGCACTATATGCGGCTAATACACCTCCCAAGTCTCCTATGTTTTCTCCCAATGTAAATGCACCATTAATATTGGTTTCTGGAAGGACTTCTATAGCGCTATACTGGTCTGCTAAATTTTTACCTAACTCTTCAAATTTTTTCAAGTCTTCGTCTGTCCACCAGTTGTTAAGATTTCCATCTTTGTCATATCTTGAACCACTATCATCAAAGCAATGCGATATCTCATGGCCTATCACAGCGCCTATACCGCCATAATTTACAGCATCATCAGCATTAAAATTAAAAAATGGAGGTTGTAGGATAGCTGCAGGAAAAACGATTTCATTAAAACGAGGGTTGAAATATGCATTTACAATCTGTGGAGCCATAAACCACTCCGACTTGTCCACTTCTTTTCCCAATTTGTCAAGAGACTTAGCATAGTTCCATGCTGTTGCATTCATCATATTTTGTAAGTAAGAGCCGCCTTCCTCTACTCCTTTAATATCAAGAGTAGCGTAGTCTTTCCACTCATCAGGATAAGCTATTTTTACTTTCAGAGCTTTAAGTTTTTCTACAGCTTTTATTTTGGTTTCGGCGCTCATCCAATCCAGATTGTTGATCCGCTGCTCAAAGGCTAAGATTACATCAGCGATCATGCTTTCCGCTCTCTTTTTAGCTTCTGGAGGAAATTTTCTATCTACATATAACTTGCCCAATGCTTCTCCAATAGTTCTATTCATTGTACCTAGAGCACGTTCATCAGCAGGTCGTTGTTTTTTTGATCCTCTAAGGTCTTTTGAATAAAATTCCCAATTGGTTTTTTCCAAATCTTGGTTTAGCATTCCTGCTGCTCCATTTATAGCTTCCCAACGTAAATAATTTTTCCATCTCCCAACTTCTCCTCGTGCGAGTATTTTTTGTATCGCATCCATGTATTTGAGCTCTGGTACTATTACGGTATCAATTTCAGGGACCCCGATACCACTGAAATATTTTTTCCAATCCATAGCAGGAACCATTTTATTTAAATCAGCTATAGATCTAGGGTTAAATCTCTTACGCGCATCTCTTCTATCTACCTTATCCATTTTTGATTCGGCTATTTCTGTTTCAAAGGCCAGAATATCGGCAGCAGATGAGTTTGCTTCGGTTTCACTATCCCCAAAATATTGAAACATATTACTTACGAATTGTTGATATTTTTCACGTTTTTCTTTTGAGTCGTTGTCATCTTTGAGGTAGTAATCTCTATCTGGAAGGCCAAGACCCGCAGACCCTAAGTATGCCGTATTGAGATTACTGTTTTTAGGATGTGCACCTACTCCAAGCCCAAAGAATCCCAAACCTCCTTTATCTGCCATTTTAATCATATAATCTTGAAGACCCCCAATGCCTTTTATTGATTCAATATTAGCAAGGTATGGTAGAAGAGGTTTAATCCCGTGTTCATTACGTGAAGTTGTATCCATGATTGTTTGGAAGAGGTTCACGGCTTTTTCTTGATCTGATCCAGCTATGACATTGATTCTGATATCTTTGTCGTCAGACATTGTTGCTTTGAGTATTGCCAATGCATCTCCATCAGTCTTTTTTCTCAATTCGTTAAATCCTCCCCAACTGGCTCTATCATCAGGAATCTCTGTTTTATCATACCATTTTCCATTGACAAACCTAAAAAAGTCTTCATTTGGTTTTACATTAGTATCCATATTTTCTAATGCGATACCTGGTATTTTTTCTACCTCAGCCAAAGGATTGGTAGATTTGGGTGCACATGATAATATGCAAAGAGTGCTAACTAGAGCACTTACAATATACATTTTAATATTCATCTTATCTGAAATGTTTAGGTGCGCAAATTAGGTAATTATTCCCCTAAATGATACTCTTTCGACGATGATAGCAATTCTTTGGTCGAAAAGTTGACTGATTCTTCACTATTAGAATCAAAATTGAGGGTGAACGAGAATTGCACCATTTTACGTAAAAATGGTAACTTACTCTGGTAGGATCAAATTTTAAAAGAACCTTTTTCTGTATTCCTTCGACTATTATCGCCCCAAATCGAAGAAATAGCGACATAATAGAGGTTTTTTAACTTAAAAAATAGGTTAGCGATAGCTCTGCTTCTAGAGCTCAAAGGAGCTTGCCCCAAGATAAAAATGTAAGATTCTAACTCAAAAGCAACCACCTGTATGGTTACAAAAATTGTTATTTATTTACCAGATAAAACCCATTTGAGAAGGCAATCGAAGATATGGTAACAAAATCGAGATCGACTAATGAATATAATATTTTAGTATTAACAAGGCTAAAGCATAGATAATAACAGAAATATGGAATGGAAAATAACTTTGTTATCCAAAATTGACTCTATCTGAGGAGTTACATATACGCTATCTTCAATTAAATATCTATCTTTTCATCAAGCTTAGAATGTTTCAAAATCATGAAAAAAATAATATCAGGTGAGGACTATATCAATTCTTTGAGAAATAGAAAATTGAACATCTATTTATTGGGTAATAAAATAGTTGATTATGTGGATCATCCTATGATTAGACCTTCTATTAACGCTCTAGCTGTTACATATGATTTAGCCTTAAAAGAGCCAAAATTAGCAACGGTTATTTCACATATTACAGGAGAACGCATTAGTAGATTTCTGCACATTGCACAATCTGTTGATGACTTGGTAATGCAAAACAAGCTGCAACGAAAACTCGGACAACTCACAGGTACTTGCTTCCAAAGGTGTGTAGGAATGGATGCACTTAATGCTCTTCATTCAGTCACTTTTGAAATGGATGAAAATAAACACACAAAATATCATCAACGTTTTATAAATTTTTTAAATGAAATGCATCAACACAATTTTGTGATAGGAGGTGCTATGACAGATGTAAAAGGCGACAGGAGCCTTGCTCCTCATGCCCAAGAAAATACAGACATGTATGTCCGTATTACTAAACGTACTGATAGCGGAGTATATATCACAGGGGCAAAAGCACATCAAACGGGTTGTATTAATTCTCATTGGATGATAGTGATGCCTACGATTAGAATGAGCGAGGCAGATAAAGACTATACAATAGTAGGAGCCGTACCTGTGGATAGAGAGGGTATTACTTACATATATGGCCGACAATCTTGTGACACTCGCAGCATGGAAGGAGGGAGTATCGATGTAGGTAATGCTACTTATGGTGGACAAGAAGCTATGGTGATTTTTGATAATGTGTATATTGCTAACGAGCACATTTTTATGAATGGTGAGTACGAATATGCTGCTGATTTGGTAGAGAGATTTACCAATTATCACCGACGCAGTTATGTTTGTAAAAGTGGAGTGGGGGATGTGCTGATAGGAGCTGCCGCAGAAATAGCTGATATGAATGGGGTGTCAAAAGCATCCCATATTAAAGATAAACTAGTGGAAATGACCCATCATAATGAAACAATATATGCTACGGGTATAGCAGCATCATACCAGGGATATAAAATGAAATCTGGTTGTTATATGTGTGATCCCATGTTAGCAAATGTATGCAAACATCACGTTACTAAACTGCCTTTTGAAATAGGAAGATTGGCTCAGGATTTGGGAGGAGGATTAGTGGCCACCATGCCATCTGAAAAAGATCTCAATAATCCTGAGATAGGACATCTAGTAAAAAAATATCTGAAAGGGAAGGCTGATGTCTCTACAGAAGATAGAATGCGCATTTTACGATTAATAGAAAATATGACATTAGGCCGCAACGCTGTCGGTTACCTTACTGAGAGTTTGCATGGAGCAGGTTCGCCACAAGCTCAAAGAGTACAAATAAGGAGAATGGCCCAAATGGAGTATAAAAAACGGTTGGCTAAGGTATTGGCAGGGATAGAATTAGATGTAGATAAAAAGGCAATTGTAGAAGAAATAGGAGGTTATTTTGAGAGGGTATTTATGACAGAATGATAATTGAGTAAAAGGAAATAATGGCTAAAACAGATGAAGAGATAATATTCACATCCCGCTATAAAAAGTATGTTTTACTTTTATTAACTGGTGTGTATACTTTTAATTTTATAGACCGACAATTGTTGGTCATTTTGCAAGAATCTATTAAGGCCGAGCTGGGATTGTCTGATACACAATTGGGTCTGTTAACTGGGTTGGTATTCGCCTTGTTCTATGTCATATTAGGGATTCCAATAGCAAGATGGGCTGATAAAAGCAATCGTAAAAATATTATTGCAGGATCTCTAGCTATTTGGAGTTTTATGACTGCTGTGTCTGGTATGGTAACCAGTTATTGGCAATTGGCACTGGCAAGATTGGGCGTTGGGATTGGAGAAGCTGGAGGAAGCCCTCCCTCTCATTCGATAATATCTGATTATTTCCCTCCTGAAAGAAGAGCAACAGCACTTTCCATTTACTCTATGGGAATCTACATTGGTATTTTGTTTGGTTATACCGCCGGAGGGTGGATAGGGCAAAATTATGGGTGGCGAGTAGCTTTCTTTGCGGTTGGATTACCAGGCGTTTTATTGGCAGTAATACTCTATTATACTTTAAAAGAGCCACCAAAAGGGCACTCTGATCCTGAAGTTTTGAAAACATCTGAGGAAAGTTCTTTCTGGGATGTTGTGAAGCTTTTAATGTCAAAAAAATCATTTATTTTCCTAGCTCTGGGGTGTGGATTACATACTTTTGCAACCTATGGAGTAGGTAATTTTTTTGCACCTTTTTTATCAAGAGTTCACGAAATGCCTATAGCTCAAATAGGCTTATGGATGGGTTTAGGGTCTGGCATAGGTGGTATGATTGGCACTTTTGGAGGCGGTTATCTTGCTGATATCATGGTTAAAAAAGATGTAAGATGGTATTTTTGGATTGCAATTATTGCTGGTTTAATTAATTTTCCTGCGTCTTTCGTCACATTCTTTTCTGATAATACCCAGTTGGTATTAATCATGTATTTCTTTACTTCTATGTTGACCGCTTTTTATCTTGCGCCTTGTATTGCTGTTACACATAATCTTGTGGACGCAAAGAAAAGAGCATTGGCCTCCGCTATTTTATTTTTAATCCTGAACCTCATAGGCTTAGGGTTTGGCCCTCTTAGTATTGGTATTGTGAGCGATTTATTGGCTGATTCTTATGGAGTAGAATCGTTGAGATATGCATTTTGTATTACTTTCGGTACAAGTGTGATGGCTTTGATAATGTTCTTCTATGCAGCTCAAAATTACAAGAAAGAAAGCCTCTTAAAGCCATCAGTATTGTGAATAAATTGTTATGGCAAAGAAAAAAGATAATTTAAATCCATATGTGCGAGAGTTGCAAGAGAGACAAAAGTACTTACAAAATGTATCTCGCTCTGAAGCTGTTAATAAAAGACATGCTAATGGTGGGCGCACAGCCAGAGAAAACGTAGATGACCTAGTAGATGACGGGAGTTTTTTAGAATATGGATCTCTTACTGTAGCCGCACAACGAGGGCGACGTACAATGGAGGATTTGATAAAAAATACACCTGCTGATGGCTTAATTGCTGGCATAGGGTCAATAAATGGCCAGTATTTTACTCCTTCAGAAAGCCAATGTGCAGTGCTCGCTTATGACTATACGGTATTGGCTGGAACACAAGGAGCATTTAATCACAAAAAAACCGATAGATTATTACAGATCGTAAAAGAAACCAATCTCCCTATTGTCTTTTTTGTAGAAGGAGGAGGAGGAAGGCCTGGTGATGTAGATATGGAATTGGTTTATTTGGGAGGACTCGATATTAAGACTTTCAGTGGGTATGCAAGACTGAATGGTCAAGTGCCTCGAATTGCAATTGTTTCAGGGTATTGTTTTGCTGGCAATGCTGCTATTGCTGGATGTTCTGATGTTATTATTGCCACTGAGAATATATCCTTAGGCATGGGCGGGCCAGCCATGATAGAAGGAGGAGGACTTGGGCGATATCATCCACGAGAAATTGGGCCAGCATCAGTTCATTTATCCACTGGTGTGATAGATATTTTGGTAAAAAATGAGAAAGCAGCAGTGGCTGTGGCCCAAAAATATATCAGTTATTTTCAAGGAGAATTAAGTGATTGGAATTGTGTGGATAAAATTAATTTGAGAAACTTAATTCCTGAAAACAGAAAATATTCTTATGATATTAGAAAGGTTATTCATGCACTTTGTGATAAAGACAGTGTATTAGAGTTACGAGAGTCATTTGGGAAAAATATGTTTACTGGATTAGTAAGAATAGAAGGAAAACCATTTGGGTTAATGGGCAACGATTCTCGCTATTTAGGAGGAGCAATAGATTCTGATGCGTCTGATAAAGCAGCTCGATTTATGCAGCTTTGTGATGCCTTTGAGCTGCCTATTATATCGCTTTGCGATGCTCCAGGGTTCATGGTAGGTCCTGAACATGAAAAAACTGGACTAGTGCGTCATACTGCTAGAATGTTTTTAGTAGGGGCGGCTATTAATGTGCCATTATTTTGTGTGGTATTACGAAAAGCTTACGGTTTAGGAGCAATGGCAATGGCTGGAGGTGGGTTTCATGATTCTATATTTACAGTATCTTGGCCTACTGGAGAATTTGGAGCTATGGGATTAGAAGGAGCTGTAAAATTGGGGTTTTCAAAAGAACTTGGAGCAGTTAAAAATATAAAAGACAAGCAAGAACTTTATCAAAGTTTAGTAGCTAAATCATATGAAAAGGGAAAAGCCATCCATGCAGCTCGATTTTTGGAATTTGACGAAGTGATTGACCCTAAGGATACACGAAAGTGGATTATGAAAGGATATGTCGTGACACGAAAGAAGAAAAAACGAACGAGAAAGAAGTTCATTGATGCTTTTTAATTTATTGGTTACTACACAGCCGTAGTTCTTTTTTAACCAAATAGGGGTGTTTTTTTTAGCTAACCAAGACTGCAAGACTGCAAGACTGCAAGACTGCAAGACGGCAAGACTCCAAGACTCCAAGACTCATTTGAGTCGTAATAGCAGTGCTATTTCTATTCAAATAGCCGTAGAATAGCGGAAAAAGAACCATTTTCAATAAAATTGGCGGTGGCTGTGCGGTTACATTTATTTCAATTAATCAGATTCTGCTCTGTCTATCAGTTTTTGGGGAATTTTCTTTTTGACTTTTACTCCAAGTTTTTTCAGTTTTTCTGCTCTTGTAATAAGATCGCCTCTTCCTGTATGAAGTTTTTTCATGGAGTCTTGATAATGGTTTTTTGTTTGATCTAATTTTTTTCCAAGCTGGATTAAATCCTCAATTAAGGCTACAAATTTATCGTACATTTTACTGGCTTCATCTGCAATTTCAATGGCATGGAGTTGTTGTTTTTCATTTTTCCAAAGTGTGTCAATTGTTTTAAGAGTAGCAAGTAGAGTAGCTGGAGTGACAATGACTATGTTTTTTTCAAAGGCATAAGAATATAGATTTGGATTGTCTCTGAGCGCAGCGGAGAAGGCAGTATCTATGGGTAAAAACATCAATACAAAATCAGGGCTTTCCATTTTATAGATGTCATGATAATTCTTTGCTGCCAATTGATCTATATGAGTTTTTATTGAAAGAGAGTGCGCTTTAAGCATGGCTTCTTGATCAGTTTTTTCAGAGGAATTGACCAGCTTTTCATATGCTGTGATGGATACTTTTGAATCAACAATGATTTTTTTATTTTGTGGAAGATGAATGATCACATCTGGCCTTTGTATTTTGCCTTTATCATCAGTGAAAGAAGATTGGATATAATATTCCCTGTCTTTTTCTAGCCCCGACTTTTCCAAAATGGATTCAAGAATAAGTTCTCCCCAATTTCCTTGCATTTTATTGTCACCTTTGAGTGCTTTTGTAAGATTGGAAGTTTCATTAGTGATGCGCTCATTTAGTTCTTTTAAAGACACTATTTGAGTTTTTAAGGAAGTATGGTGGGCAATAGATTCCTTGATGTTGTGGTCTACTTTGTCTTCAAAAGATTTAATTTTTTCTTTTAATGGGTTGAGTGTAAGTTCTAAACTGTGTTTCTGTTCTTTGCTAAATCTCTCAGAATTGGCATGTAGTACCTTGTTGGCCAAAACTTCAAATTTCTGCTGCATCCCATGACTGTCATTGATAATTTTATCATGTTTTTCACGAAGATTGTCATGAGAAATTTCTTTCGCAGTAAATAGTAATCTAAGTTCCGTTGTTTGCTCATTTGAGTTTTTTAAAAGAGATTTTTCTTGTGCCAAATCTTGGGTTATAAGTTGTATTTGATCTTCTAAACTTCTAATCATGTGTTTGTATAAGTTCGACTTACTGTTCACAATGATAAATGCAGCTAGTACAATTATGAATATTATAAAAACAGCAATAGTCAAAGTAAGAATAGGGGACAATTCTTCTAAAATCATATTAATTAAATGAGTAATATGAAGTTACAGAATCCAACAGATAAATGCTTGATAATAACATGAAACAATCAATATGATTTGGCTAATAGTTAGGGTAATTTTTGCTTTTTAAAAATGCCTCGAATTATTGTTCGCCACTAAAATCGAAATATGTTAGCTGCATTAAATTGATAGTATCTACTACTTTAGTATCATTTTTAATCTCAAATGCACACCATCGGAGTAGTTGCAATTGATAAAATATTTCGGATTCTTCAAACTATAGAGATATAATATCGTGGACATAACAATATTATTGAAATTCACAAAAGCACATAAAGCGTTAGTAAAACCTCAGGCTTTTATAGGGTTAATCTACTTTTGAATTAGAATTGTGTAACTATTTTTCTTTTGTACCTCCTCTATTACCCTGATGCTTTATATAAGTTCTTTGTCCTCTAATAATTTTTTTAATTGAGCTTGATCTTCCCAAAACCGATTTTCAATACTTTGTATTATCAAATCAAATTCAGGATGATCTTTTAAGAGTTTCATGAGTGGATCTTTTTCTAAAAATAATAAAATCCAATATTGATAATTATTTTTAGATGAGAATATCTTTAGCTGTTCAATTGCAAGGTCAAATTTTCCATCATAAACATACTTTGAGGCCAAGCTCGCAGATTGATAGATAGATTGATCATTTTCGCAATATTTAGAATAAGCATTATAAAAACTGGCAGCCTGTTCATCAAGACCCATTTTCTCAAAAACAATTCCAATTTTAAGGTCTTCTTGAGGGTAAATATTTAGACCATTGCTCTTTTTTAGTTTTGCAAATTTTTCATAGTAATAGTAAGCACTGTCATATTCCTCTTGGAAATAATAAAACTTTGCCACTTCTTGCATTATATCTAAACGTGTAGTATCTTTTTCCCATTCCTTAACCAACATTTGTGTGATTTTATCAATGTTTGGATATTGAGCATATTGAATGAATATTTTTAAATATGGCGCAAAATAATTACCTGGATCATAATCTAAAGATAAGTTAATATACTTAAGGGCTTCGTCTATAAAACCAGTTTGAATAAAAGCATTACTAAGGTTCAAATAGATATAGCTTTTACCAATTGAATCTTTCGCGGCAATATCAAGCTGTATGCCTTTTAATGCATATTTCAGAAACTTTGCTGTGTTGGGAATGGTATGGGCATATAAAAGTGAAAGTATTTGAACCACAGACGATGAGTTAGGATTGTACTCTAAGGCTTTTTCTAAATGAGGAAGAGCCAATCGATACTCATTAGCATGCATATAGTAAAGTGCTTTGGCTATAAGGCTTTCGGCAGATTTAGGATCGTAAAGCAACGCTTTATCAGCATTAATATTGATAAAATCTGTATAATGTTTTTCTGCTTGATATAAATCAAGATGATAGTACGAAATCGCAATTTTAGAATACGCAAGGGCAAATTGTGGATCATGCTCTAATGCCTTTTCAAGTAAAAGAATAGCTTCTTCCAGTCCTTCTTTGGTTCTCGAATTAAATGGCCCTAAAGCTTGGAGAAAATAATCATATGCCAATAAATTTTCAGTAGGTTTCTTATCAATTTGCTCTAATTCGGAAGGTGTTACTGTTGCCTCAATAGCATCTGCAATTTCCTTAGCAACTTCATTCTGTAAAGAAAATATATCCACCACTTTATGGTTATACTGTTCCGCCCAAATTGGTCTGTCATTTGATGCTTCAATCAATTGAATATTTAGCAATACCTGATCTCCAACGCGTTGCCCACTACCTTCAACCAAGTAATTCACCTTGAGTTCTTTGGCTATCTCTGAAATAGACTTGTCGGTATTTCTATATTTTTCTACGGACGTTCTACTGATTACTCTCAGATCTTCTATCTTTTGTAATTTGTTTAGTGCTGACTCCATAAGTCCATTGACAAAATATAGATTAGTGGAATTATTACTCATATTTTTAAAGGGCAATACAGCTATAGATTTTGTAAGTTCATCATTTTCTATATTCGAAGGGGTTAAGGTTTTATTGAAAAATAGAAATACTGCTAAAACGATAATCAAAGAAGTTGCTGCGATGATTAGCGAAGGAGATTGTTTGAAAAAACTTTTTTTAGCATCTTCTGCATCTTCTGCATCTTCTGCATCTTCTGCAACTTCTACAGCTACATTCTCTTCTATAGCTTCTACATCAGCATTATCTTCTACAGCTAATCCCTCAAAAGCTCTTTTTCTAACTTCCCCAGGAGAATATCCATAATGTTCTCGAAAACACTTAATAAAGTAAGAATTATTCCCAAAACCAACCTGATTTGATATCTCAGAAACAGTTAGTTCAGATTGTTTTAGCATCTCCATACCTTTTTGAAGGCGTACTTGTCGAATAAATTGACTTGCAGAAAGTTGTGTATTCTTTTTAATTTTTCTCAGCAAATTTGAACGACTCATATTCATAAGACGAGCTAGTTCTGAAACGCCAAATTGTTCATTTGAGAAATTCTCTAAAACGATAATTTCAGATTGTTCAATAAATTCTCCTTGAAATGATGTATTCGACATGATGTTTTGAACTATGACGAAATTAGAAAATTTTATTTAAAAACTCACAATACTGTGCCTTGGCATTTCTTTAAAGAATGTCATCACTTGCGTCATAATTGATGCTTCTGCTTCATAGTTTTTACACCTTTATGTAAACTTGATACATATTGCCGCATCGGCCATTGCATCAATCTCAACTATTGCCTGATCTTTGTAGAAATAAAAATTGAATGTTAACAACTAAAATTATTATCATGAAAACATTAAAAATTAATTCTATAAAAATGATGATCAGTGGATCACTCCTTATCATTTTATTGGCTAGTGCTTGTACTCAGGCTGATAAAAAGCCTACGACTAATAATAATACTGAAATTAAAAAAACAGGTGATAAGCCAGATGTAGATATTCACACAGCAATAATAACTGGAAACCTAGAAGTGGTTAAACAGCATATTAAAGCAGGAACAGATATTAATCAAAAAGAGGTGATGAGTGGCTCAACACCGATAATATCAGCAGCTACATTTAATAAACCTGAAATAGCCGAAGTCCTTATTAAGGCAAATGCAAATTTATCTTTAAAAAACAATGATGGATCCACTGCTTTACACTCTGCAGCATTCTTTGGTCGTATCGAAATTGTGCAGATGCTTATTGATGCTAAAGCCGACAAAACCATACGAAACAATTTTGGTGCTACACCTAAAGAAGCGGTTATGGGAGATTTTAATGAGATGAAACCTATCTATGAAATGCTCAAACTACAACTAGAACCTATTGGGTTTGTGCTTGACATGAATGAATTAGAAAAAGCTCGTCCTGTCATTGCAATGATGTTACAGTAATTAATAATAAAACAATTAAGGTAACTACTCAGGTGGATGCTATTGAGATAAAAATTTGTTATGCGAGGTTCATTTTTATCAGAATAGCAGGGCTATTATTATATAAATAGCCGAAGAATAATGAAAAAAGAACTTTTTTTAGCCAAAATGGACACCTGAGTAGATGCCAAGTAAGTAGAATAATTTAAATAGCCGTGGAAGGCTGATGGCCTTGAAGCCAAATTAGCCAAGGGAAAAGTCCTTGTTTACATGGATCTACCACCTTGATTTGGCGATATTTTTATCTAAAAATGATAACAAATTAGTCTTTTGTGCAAGCTATAGAAATTCTCACTAAACCGTTACTAGTGCTTTGTCTAGTGTTAAATGGTGGCTGGGGTTTGATGAATATTTTGAGGCTGAACAAGGCGGAAAACTTACGATTTTAGCGAGCTAAATGAGTTATTTTCCAGCGATGTGCAGGCTTAAAAGATTCCAAATCACCCATCATTTATAGCTTGACACAGCACTAGTGCTTTGTCTAGTGTTAAATGGTGGCTGGGGTTTGATGAATATTTTGAGGCTGAACAAGGCGGAAAACTTACGATTTTAGCGAGCTAAATGAGTTATTTTCCAACGATGTGCAGGCTTAAAAGATTCCAAATCACCC
>JAZGFD010000012.1:0-37341 GCA_036479115.1 Saprospiraceae bacterium
AGAACCATTCGATTATCTCCTTGTAGCAGTAGGAGGAGGTGGGCTTATATCTGGCGTAGGAAGTTATTTTAAACAATTAAGTCCAGATACAAAGATCATTGCGGTAGAAGCATCTGGGGCTGCTGCTCTAAATGTATCATTAGAAAATCAACAGCTTACTAGATTAGACAAAATTGACAATTTTGCTGATGGAATAGCTGTAAAAGAAATAGGTGACACTACTTTTGCAATCATCAAAGAGATTATTGATGACAACATTACAGTGCCAGAAGGAGCCATTTGTTCTTCTATTTTAAAATTATACAATGAAGAAGCCATTGTAGCAGAACCCGCCGGAGCAGTATCAATAGCAGCACTTGAGCAACTCAAAGATCGAATAAAAGGAAAAAATATTGGCATCATCTTAAGTGGTGGAAATAACGATGTATATCGCACCCAAGAAATCACTGAAAGAGCTCTTCTGTATGAAGGTAAAAAACACTATTTCATCGTACAGTTTCCTCAAAGAGCAGGAGCACTGCGAGAATTCTTAAACTTACTAGGGGCTAATGATGATATCACCCAATTTGAATACACTAAAAAGAACAACAGGGTAAGCGGCCCAGCACTCGTAGGTATTGTATTACAAAATAAAAAAGATTTTAATGCTCTCATAGAAAGAATGATGAACGAGGGTATAAATTTTGAGCATATTAATGATAATCCGATGTTATTTTCTATGCTCGTGTGATATAAAAAATGATTCATGATATTGTTGATTTCCCCTCCATTACATTAAAATGCATGTAGCTCTTCGATTTCGCAATAATATAGTGGTAGGTCAACTACTCATTAAAATTAAAAATGATGTACCTTATCAGGTGGGCGCTTTTGAGGTATAAAAATTTTTATTTTTTTCAGGCAAAGCTCAATTTTTGAGTTATAGAAGAGCTATGGCGAAAAAAAAAGAACTAAATATGGTAGAAAAAGAACGTTTTTGTCCAAAATTGGCTCCATCTAGTTACAATATCATAGTGTTCCTTTAACCACTAAATAGACCAACTATACCATCGCATTCTAGGGTAAACCCCATCCTAATATCACTTTTCTTTCAGATTTAATTAGCATTTGTATAAAACATATTAACTTTTTTATAATTTCATCCCACGTTAGGAGGTCGTCTTAATGGGGTTGGTAATAACTTAAATCCCATATGATAACAGCTTAATACCAATCCAAAGGCAATCACTGAATTTCGCGCTGATTTTTTGTCACCTGATTGTGCAAATCCACATTCATTTTTGGGGTTAGTACTGTCATAAACCAAATAGAGTATAAGTATAATTTTACTTCTTAGATGGATTATCAAACTCACAAGTTGACTTCTAATTTTTATTAGGAAAGCATAGTTATTCTTATTTTAAAAATAAGAGTGTCTACAAAATTAAAACTTGATATTGGCTACTATTATCTAAGTATAGTAAAGTGGATTATACGAAATTGGTCTAAAACAATTTTATGAAATTTCCATTACTTCTTACGTATTTCTTCATATTATGTTCTCTTTTTCTAACTCAAAAACAACTCTCCGCACAGCAAAATTGCGATTATGAATTCTCGCTAAAATGCCCTGCTAAATATCAAGGTTGTATAGATGAATCTTCTGGTAGCGCCAATACAGGATTTCCATCTATCACCAGATCGGGTATACTTTGCGACTCTGTACAATTCACTTATGATGATCAAATATTAGGGCAAAATCAATGCAACCTACTATTTGATAGATTATGGAGTGCTACCATTCCTGGCAGTAATTTAACACGAAAATGTAGTCAGCGTGTGGAATTATTTGATAACACTCTTCCTCTCATAAACTCCTGCCCGGTTGATGTCACAATTGCCCTACCCGACTCCACCTATAATTGGGCAAATCCACAAGTTACTGACAACTGCGGTACTGTAACACTATCCAGTAGCCATACAAATGGAAGTTCTTTCCCTTTAGGCACTACAACTGTAGTATTCACCGCTACTGATGGATGTGGCAATACCAATTCTTGTTCGTTCTCCATCACAGTAGATCAAGGATGTACAACAGAATTTACATTAGAATGTCCTGATGATTATACAGGATGTGTAGGTGATGATTTCGATCCATCAGTGATAGGCTCTGGAAACACAACTCATATGGGCGACTTTTGTGGAACCAAATCAATCAGTTATACTGACAACACCCTTACTAATACTGAGTGCTCAGTAGTAATAGAAAGAACATGGGCAGCTACTGCTTCAGAAACGGGTGAGACAAAAACTTGTGTGCAAAGAATAGAACTGATAGATACAGAGGCACCCATTGTACACACTTGTCCTTCTGATATTAATGTTGATGTTCCCAATACTACTGTTACTTGGACACTCCCAACTTTTAGTGATAATTGCGGCACAGTAAATACAGCTACTAATTATAATAGCGGCTCCACTTTTCCCATAGGTGTAACTGAAGTAATATATACTGCCACTGATCAGTGCGGAAACACTTCCACTTGTGCTTTCAATGTTACAGTCACTGATACTTGCAATACAGAATTTACCATTGTATGTCCTCCAGATTTTACAGGTTGTCGACATATCAATACCGACCCATCCTCAACCGGTGACGCAAACGTTTCTCATGCGGGTAATTTTTGTGGCACACTCAGTATTTCATATGTTGATACTACGATTACCAATACAAGTTGTGAATTGGTAATAGAAAGAACATGGTCAGCTACTTCCTCTGAAACAGGTGAATCCAAAACTTGCAACCAAATACTCGTTTTGGTAGATGACACACCTCCTTCTATAGTAAATTGTCCCCCTGATGTAAACCTCGATACACCTAATACAGCATTAAATTGGCTCGATCCACAAGCTAGTGACAATTGCGGCCAGATTCAACTGACCAGCAATTTTAATAGTGGCACGGTCTTCCCCGAAGGTCAGACAGAAGTAATATATACTGCTACAGATCAATGTGGAAACATGAGTACCTGTTCATTTTTTGTAAATGTGATGGTAGATACATGTGATCAAAATTTTAGTATAATTTGCCCGTCTAACTATTATGGTTGTTTGGGCGACAACACTGACCCATTTGACACTGGTAATGCAAATGTTTCACATTCTGGAAATTTTTGTGGCACTCTGAGTATATCATATGTAGATAGTGTATTGTTTAATAGTACCTCTCGTCAAGTTATTCAAAGAGTATGGTATGCTATAGATGCACAGGATGGCACTAAAAAAGGGTGTGCCCAGACAATCACATTAGAAGATAATCAAGGGCCATCTATAGGAAACTGTCCTGCTGATATTACGCTGAACACTAGTGATCATACCTATACATGGTCTCTTCCTACAGCATCAGATAATTGTAGTACAGTGACTATAGAAAGTGATGTGGCTAATGGTAGCACATTCCCTATTGGCAGCACTACGGTGACATATACAGCATCTGATGATTCTGGCAATACGAGTACCTGCTCCTTTATTGTCACTGTACAAGAAGATTGCAATCAAAATTTTTCTATTAATTGTCCTTCAAATTATGAAGGATGTAGAGGTGATAGCACTGATCCATCAGATATTGGTACTGCAACCGTGAGTCATTCAGGAAATTTCTGCGGCACAGTGAGTGTGGTATTCTCAGACAGAATAATAACAAGTACAGATTGTAGCCTCATAATAGAAAGGGAATGGACAGCTATTGCTGAAAAAGATGGGGTAAAAAAGCGATGCGTACAAATGTTGAGATTTGAGGACAAGGAGGCTCCTTCTATTCATAATTGTCCTCGAGATGTGACATTAGATTTTAACAATGCCCAATATACTTGGACATTACCTACTGCCTCTGATAATTGTAGCACTGTAACTTTAGAAAGCAGCTTTCCTAATGGCAGCACTTTCCCCGTTGGGCTTACTACGGTGGTATATGAAGCGAGTGATGATTGTGGAAATTCAACAAGATGTTCTTTTAACATCACCGTAAAAAGCGACAACACTGGCAATGGACTTGTCATTATTTGCCCTGAAGATATTATTTTAGATTGTGGGCAAGACATACATTATAATACATGGCCGCAGCCAGAAGTGACTTCAACTTGTAGCAGCTGTGATGAAGATTATAGCAGTGGATTTGTAGATATGGGGTCTATCGATGGACACAAGTATTATTGTTCTAAATTTCCAGCCACATGGCAAGATGCAGCAGAACATGCACGTCGTATGGGTGGTTATCTAGTAATAATAAATGACGAATATGAAAATAAGTTACTCAGTGAATTTTTAGAAGTCAGATCTGCTTTTATCGGTTTGTCAGATCATATTAATGAAGGTCATTTCAAATGGATAGATGGTTCATCTGTATCCTATTCTAATTGGTATCCTGGACAACCGAATGATTACAGAGGAAAGCAAGATTATGTAGAATTATTAGACGATGGCCACTGGAATGATCAATACAATTACAAAAAACTAGAATTTATAGTCGAACTTCCTTGCATAAAGATAGAACAGATATCAGGCCCTTCTTCACCACAGCACTTTTCTGGCAGCCAAGCAACTATAGCATACAGGGTCACTGATGGATGTGGTAATTCTGAAACATGCAGTTTTAAAGTAATAAAATCTGGCAGTCTCAATATTCATTGTCCTGATGACTTGACAATTAACTTACAATCTGGGCACAGTTCTACGTATGTCATATGGGATGATCCACAGGTAGAAACGTGTTGTACATCTTCCAATACAGGAGCATCAGAAATTGCTGGCTATGTATACATGGGAAGTAGAGATGGACATTATTATTATTGTTCTAAAAAAGACCTTACTTGGCACGATGCACAGTTTGAGTGTGAGAAACACGGTGGGTATTTGGCAGTTATAGATGATGAAGCGGAAAATAATATGCTCGCTAATTTCCTCACTGTACAAAGCGCTTACATAGGCCTATCAGACCATAAAAATGAAGGCCATTTCTCTTGGGCAAATGGGTCTGCTTTAAGCTATTCAAACTGGTATCCTGGACAGCCCAATAACTATTCTAATGACCAACATTATGTTGAAATGCTCAATAATGGCCAGTGGAATGATCAATATTCCTATAAGAAAAGAGAATACATAATGGAGATACCTGGAGGCGTAGAAATTACTCAACTTTCAGGGCCGGTGAATGGCAGCAGTTTATCAGCAGGGTCATATGAGGTGAAATATAAAGCCAAAGATGCTTGTGGTAACGTGCAAGTGTGTTCTTTCAATGTAAAAGTAGAAGCTTCTGATGACAATGATTTATGCAATACAGGACCAACTGATAGCTATGGCCAATGGATCGAATCTGCGCAGATTGGAGATTTTAAGAATGTAAGTGGAAATGATGGGGGATACGGCGACTATTCTAACATTTGCGCATTTGTAACCAAAGGAAAAGTAATTGATATTAATTTGTCAGCGGGTACCCGATCTTATGGCTCATCATTGTATTGGGCCATTTTTATAGATTGGAATAAAGATGGATACTATTCAAAAAGTGAGAGAATAGCCAGAGGAAGAAGCAAGATTGCCCTCAAAGGAAGGTTTATTTTTTCACCATCACTTCCTACTGGCAACTTCGCTATGCGAATTACCCTTAATACATACGGATATCAAGAAAATGGCTGCGAAACAGTGACACATGGAGAAGTAGAAGATTACTGCCTTACAGTAAATGAAGACAGTTACGCCACTTCAAAGCCAGAAACTAAAAGTATCGTCCAGATGCCAACTGTAGAAATGGAACCATACGATCTCTTGGATGAAAAGATAAAGCCAATACCATTAAATGGTAAAAATGAATTTGGCTCTGTTCGTGTTTTTCCTAATCCATTTTTTAATACAATTGAAATAAAAGGTACTGACTTTGAGGGACTTCATCTATGGAGCATTCACGGCAAACTGATAAAAAATATCACATTTTCTGTACCAACTTCACAAATTAATATAGATTTAAATGACTTGGATAGTGGAGCTTATCTCATAGAAATAAGTAGAACTGATGGAACTACGGAAGTAAAGAAGATAATCAAAAGATAAATTCTTAAGATTGCTGAATTGGGGGGTCTGAGAGTTTTCATCTCAGGCCCTTTTGGTTTGTACCTTAGCAACGACACAATATAATCTATAACATTTTTAACCCAACTTGAGCAGCAACTCTCCGTTTAGATGATAAGGTAGGCGGTAAAGGGAATGTACCGCCTAGTCAGAAGCTGATTAAGGGGTGTTTTCCTAATACTCTTTACATTTTAGATGCTCCTAAATGCTTAAATTGAAAATTGCTGCAACTTGAGCAAATCAATCGTTAAATTGCTAATATTCAAAGTGTTACCCTTTGACTATACAACACATTTTATAAGCTGTTGGTATACTATAATTTAAATATATAAAAAATAAAGTAACTCCCCGAGTGGGTGGTTTTGAGATAATAATTTGTCATTTTTTAATTAGACAAGGCTCATTTATATCAGAATAGCAGCGCTATTGTAATAAAAAATAGATGAAGAATAATGAAAAAAGAACTTTTTTTGGCCAAAATTGACTCCACCTGAGTAGTTACAAAGTAAGTACTCAATATCCTATGTAGCCAGAAAGGATTGTCATCATTTTTGGTCAAAAATGCCGCCAAATCACAACAATCGTTGCTCAACCAAGGGCGTTGCTTTTGGCTATTCTTCCAAGGGCGTTGCACTTGGCTATCAGCTTAAAGGCCTTCAGCCTTTCTATGATGCTTACAATATTGAGTACTTACGATAAATACTCAAAATGGGTTAACAATACAAGTTCATTTCTTAAAAGCTCACTCTTTTTGTTCTCCTTTGATTATTCTTGTAGTAATCAAACACTTTGCTCACTACAGCACTTTCTAATTCATTAGGGTTTTGGCGAATTACCGCTTCCTCCTTCCCAATAGCAACGAATATTGCATCTACTGCTCTTTCAGCAATAAAGTCTGATAAAGATCCTTTTACTTTCTTTTTTGCAAAAATATTATAAGCTGATTGAGCCATTGGCCAAAATTTATTCGCATCCGTTTTATCTAATTCTACATTTAATCGGTTACTATAACGTTTTTTTACAGCCCCATACATAGCATTCTTCATCACTACAGTAGCGGCATCTTGTCCTCCAAGTACAACTGCTACTGCGTCATCAAACTTGACTTCTTTAATAGCATCTCCTACGATACCTTTAGATTCTATCAACGCCAATTCACTAGCATTGCCCACTGCTTTTGATACTTTATCGATTTCATCACCCAGCCCTAATGTTCTTAAGGTTGCCAATACAGGCCGTATTTCCTCCGGTAAAGCACTTTCGATTCCATTATTATTGATTTTGGCCAATTTATCAATAGCTCTGAATGCACTACTATTTAAGATTTCTTTAAGTGCGCTTACCGTTTCCCAAACAGATGGTTCTGATAATAAGCCTTGCACTGTGGCACAAGATGTGAATGTGAATGCTAGGCAAATTGACAATATTAATTTTTTCATTATTTAAATGTTTTTTTGTTCTTAGTATACCTTATCGGTATGGATTTGTATAATTTTTTTTTAGTATGCTTATGATTTGCAAATCTTTATAATTATTTGAATCGTAATCTCTAATCATTAAGAATCTTGTAACTATTCTTGTGGAGGTAATTATGGCAATAATCTCCTCCACCCTGAGTAATTACCTTAAATATAAGTTAAATATTATTTATGAATTTGTTCCAAATTTATAAGAAATGTTGATAAACATTGGATTACTCCGAACATTAGTCAAATATTATTTCGTCCTTCATCCAAATTGCACTAATTTTCATCGAAAGAATGTAACATCCCAAATTAAATCGCGTTTTATTTACCGAAAGCTTTCAACAACGTCATTTGGCTTACACAACATGGGATTATTTGATTTATCTCACAAGCCATATTTTATTAACTAATTTATTAAAACGTCATCATGAAAATTAAGTCATTGTTATTGTCAAGTTTATTCTTTTTAGCGATCACATCAGTCGCATTCGCTACTTCTCCTACTGTAAAAACGTCAACAAGTTTGGCGGAAGTAATCAAATCGGAATTATCCAAAATTGATTTGGATTTCGACAATTTGAATGGACAAAGTCTGAAGATCAGATTTATGATCAATGAGAAGAGCGAAATTATCGTATTGAGCACAAATAATAAGTCTCTAGACAAAACTATTAAAAATGCTTTGAACTATGACAAATTAGACACTCCTGAACTAAAACCATTTGAGGTTTATGTGGTTCCAATTACTTTCGAGACCAAGTAATATTATTAGTAGTTAAGGAGAAAAATATTATTTCTTATAGCACTTCTGAAACGTGGTTTCGGAGGTGCTTTTTATTTTGGTTAATGTGAAAGACCCAATACTTCTGTACAATCCAATAAGTCCTCTTTGTTATTTGTACTTATAATAACTGTGCTTTTTTGTTTGTAATTTTTAAGTAGTGAGTGAAACCATACTTTTCCTTTTTCATCAAGATAGGAAGTAGGTTCATCAAGAAGAATTAGATCACTGAAAGTGAGTATACTAAATGCCAAAGAAATTCTTTGTTTCATACCTGAGGAATAATACTTTATCAATTGATCCTCCTTAAATGGATATTCTAAATATTCTATAAATAATTGATAATCAATACCCTCTCGCATATTCCTAAAGATATAATGAAAGTCAAACATCTCACGTAATGACAAGTTTTCGAGAGGATAAATATATGGCGCAGCAAAAGAAATTTGGTCAGCCACTCTGGATTTAAGCACTTTCTCATTCTGAGCATTGGTGTATTTTACATCTCCTCGAGTAGCAGATAATTGTGAAGATATTATCTTCATAAGGGTGCTTTTTCCACTACCATTAGCACCTTTTACACCATATACTCCTCCAGATAAAAATTCAAAATTTACCTTTTTTAATACCCAATTAGTGGAAAAACGTTTTGATATATCTGAGAGAATTATTTTCATTTATACCTTTTGTTTTATTGGTCTAAAGATGTCATTAGGCCTCTAATTATTCCCCTTTCAGAACCATTCACAAAATCTAAAATCAATGTTCTTTCTGAAGAATTTGGCAATTCATCAAGTATTCTTTTCATACTATTTGTTACATTGGATCCATTTACAAAAAGCTCCCTATAAATATCTTGTATTCTCGTGATTTGTGAGGCTTCATACCCTCTTCTCCTAAGCCCAATTGCATTGACTCCTATATAACTCACAGGCTCTCTTGATGCCCTTACAAAGGGAGGCACATCTTTTCTTACAAGACATCCACCACCTATCATACTATGGGCTCCTATTTTTACAAATTGATGTACAGCACTCATCCCTCCTATAATAGCATAGTCAGCTATTTCTACATGTCCCGCTAAGGTAACCGCATTGCTTAGGATAGTGTTTTTCCCCACTATACAATCATGAGCAATATGGACATATGCCATAATGAGTGCATTATCATCCACTACAGTTTTATAATGATATTTTGTACCTCTATTGAGGGTACAATACTCCCTGATGACTACATTGTCACCTATTTCAAGCGTAGTATATTCTCCATTAAATTTTAAGTCTTGAGGGATTGCTCCTAAGGCTGCTCCTGAAAAAATCTTGCAATTATTACCCATTCTTGTGCCTGGATAGATTGATACATTAGGCCCTATACAGGTATTATCACCAATAATAACGTCTTCATAAATGGTGCAAAAAGGTGCAATTGTCACATTTTTTCCCAGATGAGCTTTATCAGATATTACACTATGAGGCGAAATGGCCATCTAGTCAGGTCTTTTGACTATTTGAGCAATTAGCTCACCTTCTGATACAATATTGTCACCTACATACACTATTCCCTTCATGTGTACAAGGCCTCTTCTTACTGGAGAAAGTAATTCCATTTTCAGTATCATTGTGTCTCCAGGAAATACCATTTTTTTAAACTTTACACTATCCATCTTTAAGAAGTAAGTATTCCATTTACTAGGATCGTCAACTCCACTAAGCGCTAAAATACCCCCAGTTTGTGCCAATGCCTCCATTTGAAGAACACCTGGAAAAACGGGATTATCAGGAAAATGCCCCATAAATAATTCTTCGTTAATGGTAACATTTTTAATACCTACCACATGAGTATCACTTAATTCAGTGATCTTATCCACAAGTAAAAAAGGATATCTATGCGGAAGAATTCTTTTTATTTCTTCTGCATTATATATCGGCGGAATACTAGGGTCATATTCAGGTTTCCCTTTCAATTTTCGTTGCTTTTGGTATAATTCACGAAGCAATTTGGCGAACTCAATATTCACCTTATGGCCAGGCTTTTTAGCTATAATTTTCCCCTTTATCTGAGCTCCTGATAGTCTCAAATCACCTATTAAATCCAATACTTTATGCCTTGCCAATTCATTAGGGTGTAAAAGAGGTTGATTCTTTTTAATATCGGCAATCTTTTTATCGATATTTTTTTTCCCTAATTTGTCAAGAACTTCGTGTAATTCCTTTACATCAAAATCACTATTCATCAAGACTACAGCGTTTTCTACATCACCACCTTTGATCAAACCCTGATCAGCCAGATGTTTTAGGTCTTCTGCTAATACAAAAGTTCTGGCTCCAGCAATTTCTGTTAAAAAATCCTCTGTGCTATCAAAACTTGCTATTTGATTACCTATCATTTTTGACTTATACTCTATCCAGGCTTCCACGCTAAATTTATCAGCAGGGATACCAATAATTTCAGACCCAGAAATTTCATCTCTATATGTAATTACTTCGTCAATAACGATGAAATTTGCAGTTTCCCCTTGATCAATTATTCCTACATTTATCATAGCCTCTGCAAACGGTCTAGCACTTCCATCTAAAATTGGAATTTCTGGCCCTTCCACCTGAATAAGGATATTGCTAATATTTAGGCCTGCTAAAGCAGAAAGAATATGCTCCACTGTCATAATTTCTACACCACCACTTTTAATATTAGTACCTCTTATGGTAGATGATACATACTTGACAACAGCAGGAATGACAGTTTCGTCGGCTACATCAGTACGCATAAATCTAATGCCATAATCAGGTTCTTGAGGCACTATTGTAACAGTGGAGTTAACACCAGAATGTAAGCCCACACCTTGCCAACTGATTGATTCTTTGATCGATTTTTGTGTCATATTTCAGAAGTAATACCCAAAGGTATAGAATATGTCAATAACATTTGAAATCATAATATTAATATCGAAAATAAAAGCGATACACCACCAGTTATTACCTCAAATGAGTCTCTTGTGCAAAGCCAAACATTTTAAAATTTAATCTTCTTAAAGCTAGTTAAAAAAATTGCCCATAGGTTAAAATGTCGTTAAGCTGGTTTTCATTTCTATAACTTGTCCTTATTTTTATTGGATGTTTCGACTTATATTCCTTTTAGCCTCTATATGTATTTTCGGTGTATCGTGCAGTCGTACTTCTGTACAATGGGTTAACATGCAGCCAGTCTCTTCCGATATTGAATCCAAAGATGGACTTGAGTATCAAAAATGCGAAACCGATGAATATACCATTCGGATTGCTTTTGTAGAGGATGCTTTCAAATATCTTATCTTTCACGTGGATGTAGAAAGCTTTTCAAAAGACACTATTTTACTAGAAGTAGATGATTGGGAATGGTCTGTGGATAGACCTGATAAAATTGATTGGCTTAATACTATAGATAAGAAAGAAATGATTTCTTTATTAGAAAGAGAAAAAGACGAAATAAAAAAAGCCAAGAAAACGTCAACAATTACCAATGTGATTTTATCTGGTTTAGAAGTTTTGGCTATTGCTACCAGTCCAGGAGGAGGGACAAGTGCAGTATTTTATGCCTTAGAATCAGGGTCTTACATTGCAGAGTATAGAAACGCTTTCAATGTTGCTTCTCTTTCTATAGAAGATGAAATGAAATATATTAACGATTGGGTGCTCACAAGTAAAAAGTTAACCCCTTACGAAGCCATTGGTTTTGATATCATTATAGATAGAAGCCTTAGTGACTATCCCATTCTTTTCAGGTCTCTTTTGAACGATCAAAAATGTGAATTTGAGTTTCACCCGCATTGAGCATTACCCAGAGATGTTAGGGTTTGCTTTTACGTGTAAGGTTGTCCATAATAATACTCCTCGAACAAAAAGAAGTTTTAATTTTTTGGATTTGTTTCTCATACCTGACGAAAATGATTGGCTTCCAAAAGGATGCCAAATGAAATTTAAACAAAATAAATTCAAAGAATTATATGAAAATGAATATGACGAATGTGTCAAATTAGTTAATTATATATTTGAGATCAAATTAGTAAAAGATTTTGAATCTTATATATGGGATATATCAGGTAAGGATCAAGTTTTTTTTTAATGAAAATCCTATCTTCAAAATATGAGTCTACTCTGGAAACTAACATTTTTCATAAAAAGAGTTGTTTTGGATGAAATTTGAATTTTTGGAGATTCGGTGATGCCTGAGTATCAGCGAGTTGAGAAAAATGTAAAGTTCGCCAAAAGAAACTTTTTTGATTTTGTAAGTTTTCGGAGTGGACTCAAATATCTAATACTTTTGACAATCTTAGATCGTATCTAATGGAAATTAAATTATTTCTAGAAGGCTTAAATCCTCCTTTATCATAATAGGTGGAGTTCATCAGGAGGCCTACTACTTGAATCAGAAAAAGTGGATGTTAGTCAACTCTAAACGGCTAAAAAAGTATTAATGCTAAAAAGACTTGAATTTATCAACAAGGGTATAAAAAAATCAGACGAGTATAAGGTTCTTAAGTATGTTCTCGGTTGAAAACTATAATTGAAAAATAAGCACATAATAGGTTTATAGCAGACGACTCATGAATACATTCTCAATAACAGGAGATGTTATGAATATCGGGGTTCTATAGTCTCCAATTACCCCATTAATGCAAAGTCTATTCCAATATCCCTCCCCCACAGGCAACCTATTCTACATAACTTGTCCATAAGTAAATTAGAACATTCAAAATAACTTTTTGGCTGACATTAACAATATCATTAAGTCGTGTATCATCGGAGATAGAAATGCCCAGCGTACATTATACGAAATGCATCGCACCAGGTGGTACATGGTCAGCATGAGATATGGTAAAAATATCTCACAGGCTGAGGACATCCTGCAAGAAGGATTAATAAGGATATACACTTCTCTACATCAGTACAATGTTGAAAAATCCGCTTTTTCTACCTGGTCTACTAGGTTGATAGTGAATGCAGCGTTGAGGTACTTAAAAAAACACAGTTGGCAAAATACATTTGTGGAAGTATATGAGGCATCAGATATCGCTGATCACCACGAAACGATATATGATAAGTTAGCAGCCAAAGAATTAACCAAATTGGTACAAAAATTACCTATGGGATATAGGATTGTATTTAATATGTATTGCATAGAAGGCTACAGCCATAAGGAAATTGCCAAAAATCTAAATATTGCTGAAGGTACATCAAAGTCTCAGCTCTCTAAAGCACGAAGAGGGATAAAAAAACTCATAGAATTACAACTTATAAAAAGCAGCAATGGGAAGTATAGATAATTTTTTTAAAAGAAGACTCACAGACTATAGAGAGGCTGAAGATGGGTGGAATATACCAGCTGAAAAAACATGGGAGAATGTTTCTACACACTTGCCTACACCAAAGAAAAAATACAGATGGATATGGATTTTTCCTGTTATCTTTTTGGGAGCGGTACTGATATTTTATGCATACAATAATTATCTATCAACACCAGCCACAATAGCTATAGATGCTCCACTTGTAAGTAGAACAAAATCAGAAATAAATCCCCCCGTGGTGGTAAGCCCAAAAGATCAGAATGTAGTAGGAATGACAGAAAATCGCGATAATAAAGCAGCTTCTAAATCAAATCCCAATCTTATACATATTAAAAATGGAGATTCTCAAGAAAAACACATAAGCAAAAATGTCATGGTGCCTTTCCATAGTATTACTCAGGCTGGCACCCAATATGAGACTTTAGAATCAAAGCAATCGAATCATAATACAATACCGAAAAATGATAATGACCAATGGATCAATACTTCTAGTAATAATGATAGAAGCCCAATGGCCAATCTACCTCAAGGATTATCGTATACCCAAAAATCATCGGTCAGCAACAATTCAGATATCGCTTCATCTCCATTGATATTCAGACTAAATAAGATTCCCATACTTGATATAAGTGGATTAGAGTCAAGGCTAGAGATTCCGAAAATCAGCACATCACCTATTTTTGACATCCCTATCCTGTATTCCAAATGGGAGCTAGGTATATCCTTATCTACTTATCTAGGATCTAAACCATATACTATTTTTGACTCAGGGGATATTCCTGATTTGGAGTCCATTTTTACTAAGTCTACTTATCAAGGATTAAATCTACATTTTAATAAAAAATTGAACAACAGATGGAGTATATCTACAGGAATGAATTTTTCACACCAAAAACTCTATCTTAATTTTACCCAAAAACATGTGTGGGATGCAACTAATAATGTAGCCATTTCTAGGTCTAGTAATTTTGTGTTGAAAGATAATTTAAACTTGTTTTTCTTTGATGGCATTGAGGTCTCTAATGGCCAAGAACTTTGCCTCCAAGGGGAATTAGGTGCAGAGGTATTCTCGTTACGCATACCTGTCATAGGTAGTTATCACATATATCAGGGTAAGCATGAGTATTTATTGTCATTTGGGGTTTCTCTAGGGGTGGATAGGTTTTCATTGGCAGAAGGAGAATTTATGATATATCGAGAGCAGCAGCTCATAGGAATTGACTTGAATCCTACAATAGATGGTGGTATAATACCTCAAGCTAGTGCTTATGGAGGCATAGGATATCGGTATCATCTCAATGATAAATGGAAGATAGGAGCATCTATATATTATGATAAGAGATTGGGACTTGAGAGTTATTATTATAGATCAGAAATTGGAGTGTTTATAAAGATTTGAATGATTATTGCTGCGACATTAATCTATAATTTTACCCAATGTATGACCGGGTGAGATCAGTAGTTTTTTGTCTCTATATTTGTAAAAGGTATATTATTAAGAGCACTCGGCCATTAATCTATTTATAATTTAACTCTCTCTTTACTGGAGCAAATTTTTCCCAAAATAGGTGAGAGAATTAGAGAACTAAATCACAATAAAAGAAGTTTGTTTTTTCCCTTGCCAGATCAAACTTCTCAAATTTTATTTCTAGTAATAAAGAAGGAATACACAAATAATAATTTAAATGAAAACAAAATATATCATATCACTATCGATCATCCTATATATTCCGGTATCAATTTTATGTCAGGATAAACATACCGTAAGTGGCTACATCACCGATGTGACAAGTGGAGAACTTCTGATCAATGCTACTGTATATGTAGATCAGATCAAATCAGGTACGGTAAGCAATACATATGGATATTACTCTCTCACTTTAGACGAGGGGTCTTACGATATCACCTATTCTTATTTGGGTTATAATGATATATCTCAAGCTATAATCCTCGATAAAAACAGGGTTACCAATATAGAATTGGTTGTGGCCAATCGGGTAATGAGAGAAGTTATAATTTCTGCCAATGAAGTCAATGAAAATGTAGAAGATGTAGGTATGAGTAGGATTAGAATAGATGTAAAAGCCGTAAAAAAGATGCCTGCCCTCCTTGGAGAAGTGGACATAATTAAAGCTATACAACTGTTACCAGGAGTCGCTACTGTGGGCGAGGGAACATCGGGATTCTACGTCAGAGGGGGCAACGCAGACCAAAACCTCATCCTTCTAGATGAAGCACCGGTGTACAATGCTTCCCACCTTTTGGGATTCTTTTCGGTCTTTAATGCTGATGCTATTAAGGATATACAACTATACAAAGGTGCTATACCAGCCGAATATGGAGGAAGATTGTCATCGGTACTTGATATAAAAATGAAAGAAGGGAATTCAAAGAAATTTTCGGGCATAGCAGGTATTGGCACTGTATCGAGTAGACTGACGCTAGAGTCACCCATCGGCAATATAGGATCATTTATGGTGTCTGGACGTCGCACATATGCTGATCTATTTCTCAAACTTTCCAAGGATCCCGATATCAAGAATAATAGACTATACTTCTATGATCTGAATACCAAAATCAATTTTCGATTAGGGGAGAAAGATAGGTTGTTCTTTTCGGCTTATAATGGGCGTGATGTTTTTATAGTAGACAAAGATTCCGATATCAACTGGGGCAATCAGACAATAACCCTACGATGGAATCATCTTTATAGCCCTATACTATTCTCCAATCTGACCTTGTATTCCAGTGATTTTGATTATTTCCTAAACGCAGAGGATGGAGCGGATTCATATGAATGGACTTCTGAATTAAAAGATTATGGCGTAAAATATAACTTTGGTGCATATCTGAATCCCAGAAGCACGCTAAAATTTGGAATGCAATCCATATTTCATAAAATAGAACCAGGATATGCTAGGAGTGTAGGGCAAAGCAATGAATTAGAGATCAATATCGACAATACCCAAAGCCTCGAAAATGCCCTCTATCTGGCTCACGAGCTGGAAATGGGGCAAAATCTAAAATTAAACTACGGATTGAGAGTCTCATCATTTCATGATTTTGGGCCCCAAGATGTATATACCTACGGGCCAGACTATAATGTGATAGATACTACCACATATAGTAAAGGTGCGCTTATTAAAAACTATTATAATGTAGAGCCTAGGATAGGTCTACAATACTTATTAACCGCCACTACCTCACTTAAACTCAGTTACAATCGCACCAGTCAATACATCCATCAAGCCAGTAATTCTACCTCTGCTTCTCCCTTGGATATATGGTTTTCGAGTAGCCCGACGGTACGTCCACAACAGGCAAATCAATACGCCTTTGGGTATTTTAAAAATATTGATGATGATGCTCTAGAGTTTTCTACAGAAGTCTATTATAAAACATTTAGCAATACAATAGACTTTAGAGATCACGCAGAACTGTTACTCAATGATCAACTAGAAGGAGAGCTAAGATTCGGCGTTGCACGGGCATATGGGCTGGAGTTATTACTCAGAAAAAATAGTGGTAGGCTTACGGGTTGGATATCATACACATTGTCCAAGTCTCAAAAGAAAATCAATGAAATCAATAATGGCAATTGGTACAATGCTAAATATGATAAAACACATGATATAGCAATCGTAGCATCTTATCAAGCCAATGATTATATCACATTTTCTGCTAATTGGATATACTCCACAGGATCGGCAGTGACATTGCCTACGGGCAAATATTTTCATTTAGGAAGATCGATTCCTATCTACTCTGCACGCAATGCGGAGCGGTTACCAGCCTATCATAGATTGGACCTTTCTCTGACCTGGGATAAGAAGAAAAAGCTATTTGGCAAATATGATCAGAGCTTCTTGTTTAGCATCTACAATGCCTACTATAGAAAAAATACCTATAGCATTAATTTTAAAGACAATCCTAAAAATTCCCAAGAAACAATAGCCGAAAAAACATATCTATTTGGCATAATACCAGCGGTGACTTATAATGTAAAGTTTTAAATATTTGAATATGGAAAGTACAAGTTTAATACTGCGATTTAGGAACCTGATAATATCTACTATACCACTAATTATCATAATATTATCGATAATCTCCACAGATGTGATTATAGGCCAATCGATAACTACTGAATCTGGATTCTGGCAAGACAAATATTACCAAGAAGGAAAAAAGCTTGATAAAAATAAAGTAGAAAGCTTACTAATAATTGATTCAGAGGCTCACTCTCTTTGGTCAAAAGCCAAAAAACAACAGGCTGTTTCAAACATTTCATTTATAGCTCAAACAGGGTTCTTTATATGGCAGATTGCTGGTAATCCTATAGGAAAAGACTGTGGGAACTCAGAATTTGGACTATCCGAAGCACTACCATACATAGGAATATTTGGAACAGGCATGATGGGGCTGCTGAATGCTCTTGCCTCCAAAAGGAACAAAAAAGCCGCTTTAGCAATATATAATAAAGGCGAAGGTCATTGCACTTCGTGGCGTATAACTCCATCTATAACAGGGCTCACAGTCACATTCAAATTTTAAACCGAATGCTGGTATACCAATTATATAACAAGGAACGAAAAACTCCAAAATCATTCATAGACATATGAAGGCAGAAAAATGTCAATTAATTAATAGGGTAATAAAAATTGCTAGATCAGCTATTGTGGCTAGTCTATCATGTATCTCTGTATTATCCTATGGTCAACATAAAAGTGTGATTTATCTAGAATTATTGGGAAATGGTCGGTTCTATTCTGTAAACTATGATACCCGTTTTCTAGCAGATAGAAATACTGGCTGGGGTGCGAGAATAGGAGTGAGTATGTACACAATACCAGAGACAGAATATGTAATCACCATGCCGCTTTTGATCAATTATATGAGAGGAAATAATGGGCATTATCTAGAAGCAGGATTTGGAACAGTATTCAAAGCGGTAGTGGATAACACTTTCTTTAATGTCGGTGGCACTATATCTCTGGGTTATAGATGGCAACCTCCTGACAAAAAAATATTGCTCAAAGTGAATTGGACTCCGATTCTAAGTTCTGATTTATTTGCTCCTTACTGGGGAGGTATGAGCATAGGATGGCAACTAAACTAGATATGGTTAAACTGATTATAGAAAGTAAAAAATCATTTTATGATTAAGATATACCCACATATGAAAATAGCTATTACAGCAATCTGTATCTTCCTAAACTCTATTATAAATGGCCAACATTGTATTAACAAATCAGAGGATAGCACTTGTGTTACACATTTTATGATAGAGTCAGTACTGAGTTATCCCGTATCGCTTTGTAACAACATAGATCGCCACTGGGATTTTGCAACTAACCTTGGTGTCGTCCACCATGTCAATGACCATATAGGTATAGGAGGGCATTTTTTTCTTGATTATTATGTCAATGGAGGTGGTCATGTACAATATGGAGTGAGGCCTAGACTCAGTTATAATTTTAACAAGGATTGGGTATTAAATTTTTCTCCGGGCATCATCTTGTATGATAGTCCCTTTCCCAAGGGCCTGGCTGGATACAGTCTGGAGACCAGTATAAAATGGAAAAATCATCTTGGAATTACAATCAGATATGATGATCTAAAAGATCATAACAACACTCCATTAAAGAGGCAGGTACTCAATCTGGGAATAGCCACTGGAGGGAAAAAAAGCGTAGGGCTCACATTAGTGAGTCTATTAGGAGTTGTGATTGCGATATTCAGCAATAACACTTAGGTATGAATGCACTGTATAATTATGAAAATTAATAGTTCAAGAAGGTCACAAGAAATCAATATTTGTATTAAAAAATAAGCGCTATTGAATAATGAGTAAACAATAAAATAATATGAAAGAGACCATTTTTTTAATTGCTTGTATCACCCTATTTTGTACGAGTTGTCACAAAGAAGAATGTGCTTCATTTGATAATGTATGGGAAGAGGACGTATGTTTTTTTGGTGAAAACTTGAAAAGTAAACATAAGGATTTGTTTTTCAATATTCCACAAGTTGAGTATGATTATGACATTAATACATTACAAAGTAATACGTCAACACTGTCAGAACTCGATATTATCATAGGCCTCAAAAAGGTAATAAGCAAAATAGGAGATTCACACACGGGTATACAGATAGGTACACGACTGACACCAGTACCCTTACGTGTACAATGGTTTGATGATGGCATATATATCACAGGCATAGCTACCAGCCAAGAAATGTACCTGGGCAAAAAAGTTATAGGAATAGAAGGAATCTCTATTGACATAGTACTAGACAGCCTAAAAACAGTGATCGCATATGAGAATGAATCTAACTTTAAGAATCAAGTAATTGGCTTTCTTCAAGTTGTGGATTTTTATAAATATTTTGATTTTATCAGTAATGCTGAGGAACTTAATATCACAATAGAAAATGGAGATAATATCACTTTATACCCTAAGGACAAGGTTGTAGTAAGTCTTCCTATTCCAGAATTGCCTCTATTTCTAAAGAGACAAAACGAATTTTATTGGTTTGAAGAATTGCCAGGTGAAGGGCTGATGTATATACAATATAATGCCTGTGCTGAAATTGATAATTATCCTTTTTCAACTTTCACTGATGAGATCAGTGAGAGAATTAATATAAATAACAGTATAAAAAAAATTGTACTAGATCTGCGTCATAATGGGGGCGGAAATTCTGAAGTCGCACTGCCATTGATCACAAAGTTAGATGATCTGGTCTCATCATCAAGATTACAATCATCAGATATATATGTCATAATAAGCAGAAAGACATTTTCCTCTGCTATCCTAAATGCAATAGAACTCAGAAAAAAAATATCTCCAATATTCATAGGCGAGCATACGGGTGGAAAGCCCAATCATTACGGAGAAGTTAAGGATTTTTTCTTGCCCAATAGTAGGCTGAAAGTGAGGTATTCTTCCAAATATTTTAAATTATTGGATACAGATGAAGACGCCCTGTACCCTGACATTAAAGTGAACTATAATTATCATCATTATATCAGCAGTTTAGACCCAATAATGGATAGAATCCTTGCCTTTTGATATGCAATTAATGAAAAAATTATTTGACTAAAAAAAATATTATACAAGTGAAAATTAACTATCGTGCTTCTATCCTCCTCATGTGGGTTTGGCTCGTTTATGGCCAGGTGGGCGCACAAAATATCAACAATAGGCAACATGCCATCAGTATCACTATACTCGACGAAAATATCGGTATACCACTAGATGCTTTTAAGATTAATCCAAAGCATCCGGGAGCAACTCTGTCTTTTGAATCTTCAAAGATACATAGCAAAGCCTACCGATTTACACACATGATACAGCTGGGTTATTACTACCATGCAGATTTTAATCAGGTTGGATTTTTAGGGTGGAAACCCAAGTTTGAATTGAGACTTTTAGGTATGGTGAATGTCCATGTATTATTTGGACTAGGCTATGCTCATTCCTTTCCTACACAACAGACCTATGGGCTTGAAAATGAGCATTATGAAAGCAAACAAAGCAATGGCAAATCTCATTTTATGCCGTCAGCAGGTTTTGGAGGAGGCTTGGATTTTAATAAAGCTTTGGGAATACCTCTAGAGGTTTTTGGGCGATATGAAGCTTTCAGCTTAGCACCTTATGCAATAAATGGTATAGCTCCAGTGACGGTAAATACAATGATAAGTATTGGAATTAAATATGTGATTAAAAATTAATGTTATGATAAATAAATATATAATAATAGGATTAGTAATAGCTATTTTATTTGGTTGTACCAAAGAAGATCCAGTGATTACTACAGATGTATATAGTTGTCAATCTAACATTGACAACATTCATCCAAAAGCTAAAAAGTATCAATCATTTATAGAAGAAAAAGTGGCACAAGGATTGCCCGGAATCTCTATGCTCATAGAAACTCCAGAAGGAATATGGACAGGTGCAGCAGGAGTAGCTGATATCCCTAACGACATAGCGATGAGATCTTGCAACTTGCATAAAGTAGGTAGCATCACAAAGTCATTTACTGCTACGCTCATATTAAAATTGTACGAGAAAGAAGAATTGAACTTGGATGACACTGTTTCTCAATATCTAAATGATATAATAGTGGAAAAAGTGGCCAATACTCGTGAGGCTACAATAAGACAGCTCCTCAATCATACCAGTGGCATACCTGATTATCTGAGCCAGATACCTTACTATGTAGCCTATCTCAATGATCCCGTATACAAGTGGACCGTTCAAGAAGAATTAGAATATGTATTTAATATAGATTCTTTATACAAGCCTGGCTCTCTCGTATCATATTCTAATACAAACTACTTGCTATTGGGTATGATTGTCGAAAAAATTACTGGAAAATCTGGAACTCAACTCTACAAAGAAATGATTTTTGACCCTTTGGGAATGATGGACACACATTTTAACCAGAATGGAGAGATCCCATCTAATCTGGTAAGAGGCTACTATGAAGAAAATGGCAAGGGAGATTTTGTGGATATAACTACACATTCATTTGCCAACCACTCCATGGTGGGTGGAGTATCATCTACAGTAGAAGACCTTAATAAATATTTAAAGGCCATGCTGGTAGACAAGTCAATATTTCCCAATAGGATACTAGATAAGATGCTCTATATCGATGACACACCATTTAAAAAACCCGAAGATTTCGAGTACGGTAACGAGTATAATGTGAAAAGCGTAGCTGGTTTTGGGCTAGGTTGGATTAAGATGAAATCAATGCATGGTGATGTAATCGGACACAATGGAGGCTATAATGGAAGGAGAGCTCGGATGTGGTTTTTCCCATATGCCCAGAGCAGTATCGTATATTTTATTAATGCCAGTGGTGAATCTATAGAAACCATTACCAAAGAATTACACAGGAATGAAATGGTGGATTTAATATCCCTATAGAATCCCTTTGTTCAAAAAAAATAGATTAACATCAAATGGGTGCTTTTCAGTTTGTCATTTTTTACCTCATCGAAGTAATATAATGTTAGCTAATATTAATACGTCGGTTAGCTTAGGCGAAATTTTTGAAATCAAAAATTTCGTCTAAACGGCACTTGGAAATACACCACATCAAATAAATACAAAATGAGAAAAGGAAAAAATATTATCATGAAATACAGTACATTATGCTTGATCAGTATTTTACTGATTGCCTCATGTACAGAGACTATAGATCTCCAACTTAATACGGGTGACAATCTTCAACTGGTAGTCGATGCCTGGATAGATGATTCTGATCGAAGACAGTTGATAGAATTGTCATTGACTTCAGATTATTTTAATTCAGAGGCTCCAACTACAGCCACGGGAGCTACAATAGTCATGACGTCTTCATCGTCGGGTGATACTTATACTTTTTCTGAAGAAAGCCCTGGCAAATATTACATGAACAAAAATTTGCAAGGAAATCCTAGAGATACTTACAATCTTAAAATTAATTATCAAACCAAAGAATACTCAGCTACTCACGCCCTGAATAGAGTTCCGGAGTTGCTAGACATCGATTACATCATTGTTGCGGATAGCAGAATTAACACTCTATCATCAGTGCAATATGAGATATACATATCCTTCCAAGAACCAGATGGAAAAGGGGATTATTACTATGTGGATAATTACCACAAATATGACGGGGACAATACTAATTTGTATCAGGGTAATTATTCAAGCGATCGGTTTTATGACGGTGAATACTTAGATCACATCTTTGCCACTTTTGGAACAGGCAATAGAGGAGATACCATTGTAACACGGCTATTTTCAATTTCAAAAGAAGCATTTGAGTATGTCGTAGACGTTGATAATCAGACGGAATTTAGAGGTTTTATTTTTGATAGTCCACCAGCCAATGTCTCAACCAATATCTCTAATGGAGGAAAAGGTTTTTTTATAGTAAGTGCAGTATCTGAATATGAAAAAATATTAGAGTAAATAGTAACTACACAGGTGGAGTCAATTTTGGCTAAAAAAAGTTCTTCTTTCATTATTCTTCGGCTATTTCTATAACAATAGCTCTGCTATTCTGATAAAAATAAGTCTCGTCTAATAAAAAAAATAACAAATTTCTATCTCAAAAGCACACACCTGAATAGTTACAATAAATATTGTTTTTAAGATTCTTCTAAAAGAAGTTGTAATTCCAAACATAGAAGTAAAAAAATATGAAAAAAATAATCAAATTATGTCTGCTCGCAATGGTATTCATACAATTATTGACATCATTCGGCAAGGAAGATCAACCTATAATATCAGCCCCACCAAATATCAATATACTAACTGGATACCAAGACATCAAAGTGGGCATAACTACAATAGTATGCAACAAGGACACATTAATAGTAAGTGGGATTATCCCACAAGAAATAGAAGAATATTCGGCTTATATATTTGGCTTGAACACCGAAGAATACGTTGCCATAAAATTTTTTAATAATGATCTGGATGCAAATACTCTGACTGCCCAGTTAAAAGGAACTACATACATGGGTACAAATTTTATTATAGAACAAATAGATGAAGACAATTACAGGATTTCTGGCACACTCTCATCAAGTACTTTGAAGGAAAAACCTATCGTAATTAACTTTGATGAGACCTCTATGGGAGGAGGCAATAGTACTATAAGTGTGAGTGGAGCAGTAGCTACAATTAATGGCGCATTAGGGAGGGTAACTTATAATCAAATTTTAGATTTGAATCATAATAAACATGATATAAACACGCTATTGCTAGGGGAAATAGACGGCTCTATAGATGACGCGACAAATGAAAAAACAGGAAGATTATTTGGAGAAGCAGGATATACAATTTGGGTCAATAGTAACAGTGAAATATATTCTGGAGGTGTCGATTTATTATGTTCTGGAAAGAGAAGAAAGATAGATCAAGGTGCAATACTGGGCGTACACTCATGGTGCTGTGGCAACAAAGGAGAAGATGCTTTAGAAATTCCAAAAAATGACGCTCAGCACACAAGGCCAAAGACCTATTTAATCGAAATGCTGGGAGAACCGTTTGGTACAGATTTTTACTTTTTTGCAATAAATGCTGCAACAGCTGATAGTATCCATAATATGACAACAGCAGAAATTGAAAAATATCATTTGATATCAGAATAAGAAGAATGGCATGCTAAAAAATGTCATAAAGATTGAAATTAACAACGATTCACGTAAGTGCTGAATATTATAGCCATCATAAAAAGACTGAAAGCCTTAAGCTGAATAAACAAGAGAAACGCCCTTGATTGATTACAAATATTTCTGACTATACGAGATATTGAGTACTTACCCATTCACTACATAAATTTGATTATGATAAAGATTAAATCCAGAAAATATTATAGAATAAGATCAAACCAAATGAGCAGATATATTATTATTACAATTATAGCTCTAGTGGGCTATTGCAATGCAGATGCACAAGTAGGTGGAACAATAAAAGCCGAAGGTACCGCCGAAGTATTGCCTTATGTCAACATAGGTATAAGAGGTAAAGGAGTAGGGACTGTATCTGATAGAAACGGTGAATTTGAGATTGATCTATCAGAAAAATATTATTCTGATAGCCTGAGTATTTCTATGATAGGCTATCATTCACAAATCTACTTAGTTAAAAACTTTATCGATTTAATACACAAAAATAGTACTATTCATCTCGAAGAAAATATTCAAGTCTTAGATGAAGTAATCATTTCTTCAAGGAGACTTAAAAAGCGTATTTTAGGAAATAAAGCAAAAATACGATTGTATAGTGATGGTTTTGAAAGTGACCAACTGGGCAGTGAAGCAGGAATCATTATAAAAATTAAGAAAAGCCCAACTTATGTTAAAAAATTTACCGCATATATTGCTAAAAATGAACATCCTGAATTAAAATTCAGGCTCAACTTCTATGACATAAAAGATGGATTACCAAATAAGCGAATCCTTAAAGAAAATATCATTGTGACCAGTAAGATAAAAAAAGGCAAACTAGAAGTCGATTTAGAGAAATATAATATAGTAGTAGAGGACGACTTCTTTGTGTCCCTTGAATGGATAGAATATTTTGGAATAGGAGAACTAAAATTTGCCATTGGCTTTTTTGGTAGCCCTGTGATATATAGATATGCTAGCTACGACACATGGGAAAGAGAGCCACCGTTATCTCCAGGGTTTAATGTGACAGTTAAATATTGAGCCCAATTTGAAAACTTATAAAGTCAAAAAAATTCACTTCGACAAGCTCTGTATTAAGATTCTCGCGAACTTCAGAAATTATCAATTTAGATGGGTAAGTATGCGGCAAAGGGAATGTACAGCCTAATCAGAACCAGATTAAGGGGTGTTTTACTCATACCCTTTGCATTTTAGATGCTCTTAAATGCCTAAACTGAGAATTACTAGGCGAACTTTATATTTTTCTCAACTCCCTGATAATCAGGCATCACCGAATCTCTATAAATGCGAATTCCATCCAAAACGAATCTTTTTCTGAAAAATATTAGTTTCCAGAGGAGTCTCAATATCAAAAAAAGTGTCAATGCTATTATTACAAAATCTAGAGATGGGGCTCTCAACATCATATTGACTAAGCATTGATAAAAATCTCAACTTTATAATTGTTGCATATAGATATAGCAATTTCCTAAGGAGCCTTGAAAGATCAGAAATACTTTAACCCCTAATTCTAACAATAATAGGTATGCCCCATAACAAATCTCATATTCAAAATCACAATTTCAATCAAGATCAGGCAAGACTAAAATATATAGTTTTGTAACAATCAATTTTAAGAAATAGATGAAAAGAATAATTATACTTTGTTTGATTTTAACAAGTTTTAAGGCATCAATTGGTCAAAATGTAATTACTGGCCATGTGTACACCACTGACAATCAACCCTTAGTAGGGGCATACATATCATCAAATAATAAAGAGATTCAAACGGTCACAGATTTACATGGTCAGTTTCTGATAGATATTAATCCCACTGCTCATCAAGTCATCACTATTTCTAGCGTAGGTTTCCAAACCAAATCGATCTCATTAAATGATCTAAATTCAGATAAACTGACAATTATCCTCAATGAAAGTATCACCAATCTACCTGAAGTACTTGTGCAAAGTGTGACTATGACAGGAGGGTTAGCATATGTACACAAAAACATAGGTTCTGCACATTTTATTAATCAAAAAGAGATTCAAAGATTTTCGTACTCTGATATTAACAGAACACTGAGGAATATCCCTGGGGTAAATATTCAAGAAGAAGACGGATATGGACTGAGACCTAATATAGGGTTAAGAGCATCAGGGTCTGAACGGTCTTCTAAGATCACAATAATGGAAGATGGTATCCTTGCAGCTCCTGCTCCGTATGCAGCGCCTTCGGCATATTATTTTCCTACTATAGGTAGAATGGAAGCAATAGAAATCATGAAAGGCAGCAGTCAGATTAAGTACGGCCCTTTTACTACAGGAGGAGCCATCAATCTCATTTCTACCCCAATTCCATTAAAATTAAGCGGACATGGCGATCTAATAGCAGGAAGCGATGGATATAAAATGCTCCATGCAAATTTTGGGAATTCATATAAAAATGTGGGATATATGATAGAGACATTCCATTATGGAGCTGAAGGATTCAAACAGCTAGACAACGATGGTGCCACAGGATTTAAAAAAGCTGATTATCTTATAAAATTTAAAGTAAACACAAACCCTAATGCGGACATTTATCAATCCTTACAATTTAAAATAGGTAAAGCCTCAGAGACATCAAATGAAACTTATCTTGGTCTTACAAAAACGGATTTTAGTATCACTCCTTACAGAAGATATGCCGCATCTGCCCAAGATAAAATGAATACAAGTCAAAGTCAATATGTACTGACTCATCATATTAATGTAACTTCCTATTTAGATGTGGTGTCAAATATTTACCGCAATGAATTTTCCAGAAATTGGTATAAATTAGACAAGGTAAATGGGCAAAAGATCTCAAATATATTAAGGAGTCCTCATAATTTTTTAAATGAGTATGGTGTTGTTTCTGGTCAAATAGATGCCAAAAATGCGCTGCGATTAAAAGCAAACAATCGCTCTTACTATGGTACTGGAGTTCAGACTCATCTTATCTTTCATTTCACAGATAAGGCCGTCCAACATAAAATAGACATTGGCCTGAGAATACATGAAGACCAAATTGACAGATTTCAATGGACAGACAATTATAGCATTGCCAATGGTATTATGACTCTGGCATCAGTGGGTACTCCTGGGACTGAAAGTAATAGAGTAGAAACAGCAAATGCTCTTGCAGCTTTTGTAGATTATAAGCTAAAATGGAATCGAATTACACTTACTCCTGGTATGCGATACGAAAACATTAAAGCAGAAAGAAATGATTATGGTAAAGTCGATCCAGAAAGATCTGGTATTGACTTGAGTATTAGAAAAAACAACACATCTGTTGTCATTCCAGGACTGGGTATAAACTATGATTGGAATTCGTCAATATCCACTTTTTCCGGAGTTCATAAAGGGTTTGCACCTCCGGGCTCAAAAGAGGGGACGAAACCAGAAAAAAGCTGGAATTATGAAATAGGCATTAGAATAATTAAACCCAACTATAGGTTCCAAATTTTAGGATATTTTAATGATTATGAAAATCTACTGGGTGCTGACTTAGCAGCAAGTGGAGGCCAAGGCACCTCTGATCTTTTTAACGGTGGAGCTGCCAGAGCAATGGGCTTAGAAATAGAAGGGAGTTATAATTTACTGCCTGCATCCTCCAATAGTTTTAAGCTTCCAATTTCATTTGCCTATACATATACGAAAGCTACTTTTAACAATGATTTTGACAGTGAATTTGACGGTTGGGGAGCAGTGCAAAAAGGATATTTTCTTCCTTATACACCCAAACAACAGTTTTCTATTTCAGTAGCGCTGGAACATTCTAAATTCTTATTTGATATCAGTACAAAATACAATGGCGAGATGCTAGCACAGGCTGGACAGTTTAGCGATAAAACCTTTTCTCGTACTGATGCCTATATGACTACAGATGTCAGTCTTAATTATAGATGGACTAGGCAGATCACCGCTTTTTTCAATGTGAACAATGTAACAAATGAAATTTATGTTGCTTCACTTAGACCAGCAGGGTTGAGACCAGGACTTCCTCGTTCATACAATTTAGGATTTAAATTTAATTTGTAGTTTACAATTCTAGCATGGTGCAATTCAATTTGTCGTTTTCGCAAAGAGGTCAGGAAACCTTTTGCAGAATCTTACATAATCATTGGGCTTTATATTTCTTTTGTAAATGATCCACTTCTAATATGATATTAGATGAGATGAGATTAGGTGAAGGTATTCTTTATTTCCTATAAAACTTCACCCTTGATCAGAATTGACAATGGCTTCGTCTATAAACTGTCTATCATAAAGAGCTTGAATAAAAACTCATCAAAATTTAAAATCATAGTTCTCGTTCAATCACTATATATTCACTCACGACGTTTTTAGCTGAAATTGTCCAAAAAGCCCTATTAAATGGTTGATATTGCTTAATAAATAATGGTGCTAAATAGCTACTTTTAATAAAAATAATCAAGTTCTTTTTTAGATTTAATGCCTGGGTTTGATCGCATCAGAAACCATATTTTTTTGATAAAATAATTATAGCAAAATGGGGCTTTATTCAAAATACATCCTTCCAAAAGTAATCCACAATATATGTGGCTTAAAACCTACAATGATACAGAGGAGTAAAATTGTACCAGAAGCATCTGGAAATGTGCTAGAAATAGGCATTGGGTCAGGACTTAATATGGCCTATTACGATCCTGACAAAGTGAATTATTTGGTAGGAATAGACCCATATCCATACTCTCGAGGTCTAGACAAATCTATAGAAAAATCAAAGATTCAGTTTGAATTTATTAATGAATCAGCTGAACAATTGAGCATGGAGAATACCACATTTGACACTGTAGTAAGCACATATACTTTTTGTACTATAGCGCAATTAGATAAGTCTTTATCAGAAATTAAAAGAGTACTCAAACCCTCAGGCAAACTTATATTTATTGAACATGGAAAGGCTCCTGATGAGAAGGTGCAGCGTACCCAGAACAGAATCAACCCAATTTGGAAAAAAATTGGGGGAGGATGTAATCTAAATAGAGATATTCCTAAAATATTAGAAAAAAATGGTTTTAAAATCAATGACCTTCAATCAATGTATATACCAGGGTGGAAACCAGCCACATTCAATTTTTGGGGTATTGGAACTACTCGTTACTAACGATATCCAAAATACTATTATTCACCGGTTGTATTCCACATTTGCACATTTCTTTGATTCAGCACTAGTGCTCTGTTAAGTGTTAAATGGTAGGTTGGGTTTGATGAATATTTTGAGGCTGAACAAGGCTAAAAACTTACGATTTTAGCGAGTTAAATGAGTGGTTTTCCAACGATTTGCAGGCTTAAAAGATTCCAAATCACCCGTCAATTATAGCTTGACACAGCACTAATGCTACAAGAATGAAGTTTAGCGCAATAGAAGAAGTTATTTTTTATCTGATTGAGGCTGAAAAATTAGAGTTATGCCGTAGCATAATGAAATATTTTCAAACGATGAGCACGTGAAAAAGAACAAATAATGAGTCCACTCCGGAAACAGACATTTTTCACAAAATGAGTTGTTTTGGATGAGATTTACATTTATTGAGATTCGGTGATGCCTGAGTATCAGCTAATTGAAAAAAAAATATAAAGATCGCCAAAAGAAACTTTTTTGATTTTGTGTGTTTCCGGAGTGGGCTCAATAATAAGGTGTGCGATACTTTGTTCTTGGTGCTCTAGTGCTCTGTTAAGTAGTGTCTGGACGGAAACTGTCCATTTTATGAAATAGAATATTTTAAATGAGAATTTAGTCTCTTTGATATTCGTTGATGCCTGAGTATCTGGAAGTTGAAAATAATTAAGAAATCGCCAAAAGAAATATTTCTAATTTTGCTGAGTTTTCGTTCAGACACAAAGTAACAAACGATGGATGATTTGGAGCTTTTAAAACCTGTCCTGCGGCGGAAAATTACTCCCTTCCGCTTGGCTCCGCACAAGCATTTAGCTCGGTAAAATCATAGCCGCTCACCTCTTTTCGAGGTTCTTTCACAAGAAGGTAACACCCTCACCTGTCGAGATCACTTATTAATGCCTTGATCAGAATTTAAACTTTCATCAAACCCAACCTATCATAAATCACTTGACACAGCACTAGATTCTTTTAAAAATAGTCCTAAAAACCCACTTATTATCATCACGGCTAATGCCCCTATAATGTTTAACCATAAGTAAGACAACATCTCTTCCTCAGGAAGAAAGATCATGAAGTAAAATATAGCTATGATACCAATTTGAGAGATCAATGCAGCAATAAATACAGCATTTGATTTGATCCATTTCATATAAAACGCGACTAGGAAAATTCCTAATATGGTACCATAGAAAATAGACCCAACAATATTAACAAACTGTATCAGATTATCAAACAACGTCCCAAATGTGGCAAAGAATACTGCCACCATACCCCAAAAGAATGTCCAGCCTTTAGATGCATTGAGGTAATGACGATCACTTTCATTTTTCCTCCATAGCCGTTTGTAAATATCGACAGTAGTTGTGGATGCAAGGGCATTTAATTCTGAAGCTGTAGACGACATGGCGGCAAAAAATACCACTGCTAGCAGTAAGCCCACAAGTCCTTTGGGCAGATAGTTGAGGATAAAATTAATAAATACATAATCCTTATCATTTACTTCTGCTCTTTCGTCCACCTGCGTTATTATGTCTTTGGCCTCTGCTCTTAGTTGCTTTTCCTGACCTAAAAGTCCCGCAATTTGAGCTTTTGCTTCATTTGCTTCAACAATATTATCCTCTCTTAACAAAGAGATATAGGTCTTATTGAGAGTGTTCCGTTGTGAAAAATTGAGGTCGTATTGATCTTGGATGACTTTGAGGTCATCAGCATACTCAGAGGCTTCTACTTTATCCAGTATCTTTTCATTAAAAAAAATAGGTGCTTTATTAAATTGGTAAAAGATGAATACCATTATACCTAATGTTAAAATAAAGAATTGTAAAGGGACCTTGAAAATGGCATTAAAAATTAACCCCAATCGACTCTCCTTAATAGACCTCCCAGAGATGTATCGTTGCACTTGGCTTTGATCTGTCCCAAAATACGAAAGGAAGAGAAAGACAGCTGCCAATGAAGACCAAACGTTATACCGATCTTTCCAATCAAAATTAAAATCCAGAATATCTAATTTATCAGTAGTATTGGCTATAGCCAGTCCTTCTGTAAATGAATATTCATCAGGCATATAGGCCACTAGCAATCCAAAAATAATAAACATCCCTAATAGAATGACCACCATCTGTAGCTTGTGAGTGACGTGTACGGCTTTGGTACCTCCTGATACCGTATAAGCAATCGCAATAAGCCCTATAAATAATGTAGTGATATTCAAATTCCACCCCATTACTGAAGATAAAATAATAGCTGGAGCATAAATTGTTATTCCTGCAGCTAGTCCTCTTTGCAATAAAAATAGAAAAGAAGTGAATGTCCTCATTTTTACATCAAAACGAGACTCGAGAAACTCATAAGCCGTATATACTTTGAGCTTATAATACATGGGAATAAAAGTCACGCATATGATGATCAATGCTACCGGCAACATGAGGTAAAACTGCAGAAACTGCATGCCATCATGATAAGCTTGTCCTGGAGTAGATAGAAATGTAATGGCACTGGCTTGAGTAGCCATTACCGAAAGCCCTATAGTCCACCATTTTGCTTCGTTGCCTCCCAATAGAAAACTTTCCATGTTTTGACTGCCACGTGTCTTCCACATACCATAACCTATAATAGAAAACATGGTAAGAGACATTACTATCCAGTCTAACGTGCCCATCCTAATTTATTAATGAATAAGAGAAATGAACCAATAGAATGAATAGGATATTAATAACTACAATCGCTATATACCACTTATTCCAATTGATATCTTTATGATCTATATTGGTATCTGAATTCTTGTTCATTCTATTGTATTGAAATCAAATTAGCCAATAATCGGTAAGCACCAGGCACTCCTGCTGGCATCTCTCTAAAAAATGAAATACCCGTATAAATGTAGTGCCCTTTGCCATATTTTCCGATAAGAATAGATGATTTTGTTTGTTCTTGACCTTTGTCATTCATTCCTAAAACAGTTTCATATTCTGATCCCCATTTTTTTGGAAAATAGAGCCCTCTTTCTTGCACCCATCCTTCGAAGTCCTTCATTGTCAACTTGTTAGGTGTATTGAGTACAGGGTGATTGGGGTTTATAAATTCTACATTTGAATACTCATCAGTCACCCGGTCTCTACCCAATTCTAATGGCAAAGGAGATACAATTTCTCCTTTTAAGCCTCTATTTGTTTGGTATTGTATAATGACTGTTCCTCCATTCTTAGCAAAGTCAAAAAGAATGTCATTTTTTACCTTCATAGCCCGATGTACATTAAATGCCCTGATTCCTACTAGGCATGCATCATAACCATCAAGAGTGCCCGCCGCGAGATCATCAGGATGGTATTCATCTACTTCGTACCCTATCTGTCTGAGGCCTTGAGCCACTTCGTCTCCAGCGCCCTCTATATAGGCAATACGCTTCCCTTCTTTTTCAATATTTAATTTTACTACCCTAGCCTGACTGTTGTGCAATACAGTTTGATACGGGATATGATCGTAATCTATTTCTACCAGTTCTTTTTGGAAAGTGGTAGTTTCATTCACTTTTAGCAACGGACTTATCACATTAGATTCTTGGTTCTTAGGAGGTGTAATTCTGAAAGTATAAAAGGCCTCTTGATTTTTCTTATTCAAAGATACTTTGTGGCTTTTTGGCTCTGATATCCATTTGTCGCCATGGCATATTTCGAGATCACCTTCTACTTTATTATTAAAAGCTTTTACTTTCACTGTGATATTTTGAGACCCATTTCCAGAAAAAATCATGACATCTTGATCCAAGCTGACGGAAGCCTCAGGCAACACACTGAATGGCCTATACACTTCACCTTTTACAGGGTCATTATATTTATATATTAAATCTTTTTGAATTTTTACAAGTGTACCATCCACATCCAGATTTACATCGAAAACTATAGGTTTAGGGTTCTCCGGTTTGCCTCTCAGACTTACATCTTTTACAGCATACATACCTAAAGTACCTGTTTCATTGAGCCAATATGGGGATGTGAATGGCAACGATTTTGGCGTCTGACTTGTCATTTCTATTCTATGGTTTCGATTCTCAGTAAGGCTCAAATTGAGAGTGGTATCTACACCGATAGAACCAGATTGTATGCTATGGATCGAAATATTAACTGGTGATCTGTTTACAGCTTCGAGCCTAAAAACAAGGTTTTTTCCTGGATTGATGTATTCTTGGTCCGCTTTAAACTCAATAAAAGTTGCTGTAGCTGCCACAAGTATTCGATCTATCTCTGCTCGTTTGATGTGTTTCCAGTGGTCATCTTTAACATTTAGAATTTGCTTTCTCACTTTGAGAAGAGCTGAAACAGACAGGTATGGCTTATTAAAATTATAATTACTAAGTAACTCATTTATCATGAAAGTAATATGCTTGCCTTTTTTAACACGTGACCAAGTAGTATTTACTCCATCAAAAATATTTTGATTATCATCTGGTATATCTCCCTTCACCACCTCCAGATATTCCATTTCTGTACCTCTTGTGCCTGTCGATCCAAAACCTTGGCTTTTGTGCTGACTTCTACTCTCCGCAGCAATTTCATTGTTCGATTTTCCGCGATGTGTGAGATATCCGCCTATATCTACCGCTACAAGTTTTGATTTATCGGCTTTTGCAAAGTTGTCACGGCTGCCATAAAACCACCACGAAGTATTAAAATATATACGTTGCGGTGTCCAGGGTTTCAAGGCCTTCAATTGATAGGGATATGCATTTTTATCACCTGTAAGGTCAAATGACTCTACAGATAGCATAGCTGACCCTGTGTGATGCCCATGTGTACGGCCAGGAGTCTTGTGATCAAACCTATTGATGATAACATCTGGTTTAAATTTTCTTATGATTCTAACTATATCCGAAAGTACTTCTTCTTTATTCCAAATGGCAAAAGTCTCTTTAGGATGTTTGGAGTATCCAAAATCATTGGCTCTCGTAAAAAATTGCTGCCCTCCATCTCTTTTACGAGCTTGTAGTAACTCATGAGTCCTCATTACGCCAAGAAGTTCTCTAATTTCAGGACCTATTCTATTCTGACCGCCGTCACCTCTGGTAAGTGAAAGGTAAGCGGTGTTAGCCAAAACTTCATTGCTCAAGTGTGATATCAAACGCGTATTTTCATCATCAGGATGGGCGGCTATATAAAGGGCAGATCCAAGAAAATTTAACTTTTCTATTGATCTATATATTTCTCCACTTGTTAGCTTTTCAGGTGCTTGGGAGAAGATTGATGACACAAAAAGTGTTAGAAAAAAGATGAGTAATAATTTATTCATAACTTTTTACTCTTTTTTTTTAATGTATACATATTGTAACTGCTCAGGTGGTATCAATTTTGGCTATAACAAGGCTCTTGTTCCGCTACACATCAGTTATTTTCTTCTCAAATCAAAATATGTGGTCACACATTCGAGTTTCGCCAACGTATAGAATAAATTAGTAATCACGCTGCTATTAAAAAGGAAAACAACTTCATTTAGTAAAAAAAATAGCTCTTTTTTTACTCAAAAGAACACCACTTGAGTATTTACAACAAATGTAATGATCAGTTACTGTGATATTGATTCAATTGGCTAAATATTTTGACTTTTATTAAAAATGTTATGCTTTAGCAATATCTGGCATTTTGCAATCTTCGTCTGGCTTTTTACCGCACATAGAACATTCACCCAATTCATTTTTCAACATTGGGTTGTTACTTGCACAAGTTCCCCTAAATTCGTTCCCAGTTATGATGTATCTAATATTGATCATAATAAATGAAAGTGCAAATACACCACCAATGATCATTAGCATTGTGAAAAATTCTGACATCTTTTTCTTTATAATTACAAGTTGTAAATAGAGTTTGAACGGAAACTATCGAATTTTATGAAATAGAATATTATGGATGAGAATTTAAATTTTTGATATTCGGTGATGCCTCAGTACCAGCGAGTTGAAAAAAGTTAAAATATCGCCAAAAGAACTATTTCTAACTTTGAAGAGATTTCGTTCAAACACTAAATATACCTAAATGGTAAGAGATTTCGAATTTAACAATCCGTAATTACATGTAAATCATGAGCACACGAAGAAGGAGTATAGAAAATCAATACCGATACAATATATTAACGATAAACAAAAAATAAAGTTTCTAATGGAGAATAAACTTAAAGCTTTTGAAAGGTTATTACATATCATGAATGATCTACGCGAAAAATGTCCTTGGGATCGCAAACAAACATTCGAAAGCCTCAGAATACTTACTATAGAAGAGATGTATGAACTGGCTGATGCCATTGTCGAAAAAGACATGAATGGAATAAAAGAAGAAATAGGCGATGTATTGTTACACATGGTATTTTACGCTAAAATAGCGAGTGAGACCAATAACTTTGATATAACAGATTCGTTGAATGCAGTATGTGATAAGTTAATACATCGTCATCCACACATCTATGGTGATGTGGAAGTAAAAGACGAAAAAGAAGTAAAACGGAATTGGGAGCAACTAAAACTACAGGAGAACCCAGACAAAACCCTTCTAAGTGGTGTGCCCAAATCTCTTCCTGCAATTGTAAAAGCATTCAGAATGCAGGACAAAACCAAACAAGTGGGCTTTGAGTGGGAGACAACAGAACAGGTGAAAGCCAAACTTGATGAAGAGATGGCTGAGCTTCAAGAAGCCATTGATCTCAAAGAAGGGCAAAGTCGAATAGAAGAAGAGTTTGGGGATGTCTTGTTTTCAATGGTAAATTATGCTCGTTTTTTGGGTGTAGACCCAGAAGCTGCTTTAGAAAAAGTGAATAAAAAATTCAAATTTCGATTTGAGTATATAGAAAAAAATGCAATAAAACCATTAATAGATATGAATTTAGAAGAAATGGATGCCTTGTGGAATGAGGCAAAAAAAATGTAAATTATATCTTGTCAAAATCCATTTTTGTAACTGCTCAGATGGTATGCTTTTGAGCGAAAATAATGAACAGTTCAGGACAATGTCCTTTACATACCACAATTATTTTATAATAAAGTTTAACCAAGCCTAGTAATACATCATTATTAGCAACGCATTTTTCGTGTTTTCTGATCCTGTTTATTATTGTATCAACAACACTCTTGAGGCAGCCAAATACAGGCAGAATTACACGTTTTCTAACCAAGTATACCGTCTTTTCCCTACTCTTCCTTACCTTAACCCAATAAATCGAAATAGATGTCCGAAATCAATAGACAACAGTATTGGCGTAAAAACTTAACATATGTAGGGATGCTTCTCCTGATCTGGTTTTTTATTTCCTTTTTCTGTGGTATAATCATAGCTGAAC
>JAZGFD010000013.1:0-22003 GCA_036479115.1 Saprospiraceae bacterium
AGGGTTCTTACACGCCATTAAACTTATAAGCTACTTCCTCTGGTCTTCCAAAGTTAGCTTGTATTAATTACTTTTCTCCTATGTCTTAAGTTCGGAGTGAACTCAACCCTTAGGGTGTAATTCAAAATGTTACATAAAGCCCAATGATTGTGTGATATTCTGCAAAAGGGCTCTAGACCTCTTTGCTAAAACGACAAATTGAATTGCAGGCAAACCTTACGACTTTATTTTCTCCAATCGGTATGATAAGTAGCACTTATATTGTCTAACCTTCTATAGGTATGAGCACCAAAATAATCTCTTTGGGCTTGTATCATATTAGTAGGTAAATATTTGGTTTTCAGCGACTTGTAATAAGTTATTGATGCTGATAGCGCTGGGGTAGACACATTTGTGATGGCTAATTCAGACAGCAGTTGATAAGCCTCCCCTTCTAGAGACGACATCAATTTTGAAAAAGAAGGAATACTAAATAAATGGTCTTCATGACCATGTGATTCTAATCCTGAAATGATAGAATTCAACATGTCAGACCTGATGATACAGCCGCCTTTCCATATTTTAGCGAGGTCAGATATATTTATTTGCCATTTGTATATATCACTTGCCATCTTTATTAAATGAAAGCCTTCAGAAAGAGCAACGAGTCTGGCAAAAATGTAACCATTTCTGATTGTGTTTTTATCAATTTTTATGCTGTTTGAATTTTTATTTTTAGCTGACAACAATTCTCTCATTGCCTTTTTACTGCTGATAATTCTCTCCGTCATTGCACTGGTTATAGTCGGAATTGGCACCCCCAAATCTAAAGCTACTTTCGCTGTCCATAGCCCTGTGCCCTTATGGCCAGCTATATCAAGTATCTTTTCTAAAAGCTCTTCACCATTTTCTTTTTTTCTGAGTATATCAATGGTAATATCCAGAAGATAACTGTTGTGAATAGTGGACTTCCATTCTTCCAGAAAATCTGCTGTTTTTTCATTAGAAAATCTATTGATATTTTTAGATATCGTCTATACTTCAGACAAAAGCTGCATATCGGCATATTCTATACCATTGTGTACCATTTTGACAAAATGCCCAGACCCGTTTTTTCCTATCCATTCTGCACATGGACGGTCACCAGCTATTGCTGCTATTTTTTTAAACAACGGCAGTAGCCTTTCTTTGCTTTTTTCAGACCCAGAAGGCATCATGGCTGGGCCTTTTAGTGCGCCTTCTTCTCCTCCAGAAATCCCCACGCCTACAAATTCTAAATGATCTTTTTCTAAAGACTTAAATCTTCGTATGGTATCTTTATAAAAAGAATTACCTCCATCAATAATTATGTCTCCTTTATCAAGTAGTGGGCTGATTTTTCTGATCATTTCATCAATAGGCTCACCTGCTTTGATCATTAATAAAATAGCGCGAGGTCTAGCTAAAGTACTTATAAAATCTTCTAAACTTCCACCTCCAATAAATTTGGATTTGGGGTGTGCTTTCATAAAATCAATAACTACATTTTCTTCTCCTTCAAAAGGCACATTATACACTGCTGTTTTTATACCTTTAGAAGCAAAATTTTGAGCAAGACTCGTCCCCATTACTCCCAGTCCTAAAATGCCTATTTCTGCTTTCATGTGATGATTTATATTCAGATTTTTAGTGCTCTGAATTATTACATTCAAGGGTTTATATCATGTAATAAAAATTGAATGTTTTTTCAGTGTTTTTTTTTGCCACTTACTAAAGTTGAGCCCACTCCGAATACACACAAAATCAAAAAAGTTTCTTTTGGCGATCTTTATATTTTTTTCAATTAGCTGATACTCAGGCATCACTGAATCTCAATAAATGTAAATCTCATCCAAAACAACTCATTTTGTGAAAAATGTCTGTTTCCGGAGTGGACTCAAAGTTAAAGATTTTAGTAGAATAGCAACACAAAATAAATGCGCTTAATCTTAATAATGGATAAGCAAACCGAAAATGTTACAAAAAAATTGAGATTCGATGAGAGAATAAGGAAAGAATGATTATCAATGATTTGTGAAATCGCAACTGCTCAAGCAGAACCAATTTTTTGGGTAAAAAAATTGTATCTCAAAACACCCTTTGAGAAGTTGCACAAAACCTATAATCAATAGGTTATGGACACACCCTTATAATGAAAAAAGAGGCAACCTTTTTCTTTGTAAAAAAAGCTGCCTCTTTCATTGAATTTAACCTTGATCCATCTCTGAAAACAAACAATTTTAGATTTTTTATGCTTTCGGAGTAGGCTCAATTTTTATTTATCCAATCCTGGGCTCCGCTCAATGAATTCATCATAAAGCAAAGTATGTCTGCTCTCAGTAGGTACTTGCCAGCCATTGATAAAAATGTGTTTCACTTGTGTTTTGGTCTCGAAAGGATCACCATCGGTAACAATGATATTGGCTACCTTCCCTACTTCTATTGATCCCAATTGATCTCCTAACCCAAATACCTCGGCTGCATTGATGGTCACAGCTTTTAAGGCTTCTTCTTTACCCATTCCATAAGCAGCTGCAAACCCTGCTTCGAATGGTAGATTTCTCACATTTTCACTTTGATTGGATCTAATTACCACTTTTACCCCTCCATTTGACATAATGCCAGCATTAGAATAAGCTCGATCATACCGATCTGATCCCCTAGGTGGCATAGTCATCATTGGCCCCGTGATAACAGGAAGCCCTGCAGCAGCAAGACTATCTACCACTCTAAACCCTTCACTACATCCACTCAATATGGCTTTCACTTTATTCTTTCTCACCCATTTTATGGCTGCCAGAATATCATCTTTTTTATTGGCTTCTATCATCAATGGTGTTTGCCCTCTTACTACTGATACCAATGCATCCAGATCTGGATTATACTCAGTTTTTTGCCCTTTGGAAATAAGATCAGCATGAAGTTTTGCTTTTTTCCAGATGTCATTGAGTTTTTTCACAGCCTTTCCGCCCTCTTTTTTCCGATCTTCTTTAGACCTTCTGTCCCATCTGTTCCTTTTAGAAGAAGAAGGGAAATTCAACATTACAGCTTTAAACCCCGCATACATCTGATCTGGAGTGTAACCCACCAAATTAATCAGAGAAGCTGTACCAGGAAATAATCCTCCAGTAGGTTTCGTAATCACAGTAGTGATACCATTTACTCTTGTTACCGGAATCGCTACAGAATTTGGATTTACTGCCGTAAGTGACTGCACATGTGGTGTAAAGTCGCCTATTTCATCTGAATCATCAGTAAGTGATACACTGCTCACCTCGGTAAGCCCTAAAGTTGTACCACCATCTATAAGCCCAGGATATATGTGTAAGCCAGAGCAATCCACAATGTGAGCACTTGATGGGGTAGTCACCGCCCCTACAGCACTTATTCTTCCATCTTCTATCAATACGCTACCTGTAAGGTTTCCTTTCGTTACTGTATGGATTGTTGCATTTTGTAACACAAAACTTCCTTTTATATTTTTACCTATTTGCTGTGCACTCAATGAGCTAAAAACCAAGGGGCTGGTGGCGAAAAAAATTAATATATATTGTAATATTTTCATTATTTCTATTTTAAATTGTCAATAAGTAATTGAATTAATGATTGTGTGCTGAAAATTGAAACAACTGCTCTGCTACTCCTTCCATGCATTTGTCATGATTTTTTTCATTCTGATGATCAAAAAATGATGACATTTCTTCTTCAGGGTCAATAGCAAGGCGCATATCATTATCATCATTTTCTACATCAAATCTTATTATTCCATCTACGATAGTCATTTGAGGAATGGTATATACCGATAGTGGATGGGCACTAAAAATAGCCACATCACCATCTTTTCCTACCTCTAAAGATCCTACCCTATTTCCAATACCGAGTTGTTTAGCAGGATTAATCGTAATCAGTTTTAGAGCCTCGTTATCACTGAGACCACCATAGCGTTGTGTCTTGGCTGCTTCGTGATAAAGGTGCCTGATAAGCTCTCCTGAATCAGAATTGATAGATGTCAAAACTCCATTTCGCGTAAGAATGGTAGCATTATAAGCAGTGCTATAATACACTTCAAACTTGTAAGCCCACCAGTCAGCAAAAACAGAAGCTCCTGCGCCATAAGCTGCTAATTCTGGAGCTACTTTAAAACCTTCATTCACATGCTGAAAACATATTTTTGTAATTCCAAAATCTTCTAGTACTTGAAGCAACATATAAATTTCATCAGCTCGGTAAGAATGACAATGAACTATGATTTCGCCTCTTAAAATATCTGCAAGTACTTCTAGTCTTTCATTGTATTTGGGAGCAATCCCTTTGTAGCTCTTGTTTCCCATACTTTGCTTATGCATTTTTTGAGCGTCCATATACCTTTTTGCTTCACTAAATGCACTTCTGAATATTTGCTCGACACCCATTCTGGTTTTAGGCTGAAGTCCTCTTCTCTCACCGTGTACTCTCATTGGGTTTTCTCCCAAAGCAAATTTTATTGTACGAGGGGCACCTTTCATTCTAATCTCTTCCGGATCCCATGTGCCGTATCTATGTTTAATGGTTTCACATTGCCCTCCTATTGCATTGGCTGAGCCGTGCATGGCATGTGATACTGATACCCCTCCGGCTAAAGCTCTATATATTGACACTGCCATAGGGTTAATAGCATCCCCAACATTTACTTCAGCAGTCACAGGATTTGTGGCTTCATTTACAGCGTCAATTCCGATATGCGAATGTGCATCAATGATGCCAGGCATAACATATTGGCCTGTCGCATCAATCGTTTTGGTATTAGAACTGGCTCGTAAATTAGGTCCTATCTGTTGAATTTTACCATTTTGAATAAGCACATCAGTATTTTTCAAAACACCATTAGTAATGGTAAGTACCGTGCCATTTTTAATTAAAATATTGCCACTTTCTTGAGCACTTAAAGAAATTGGTATAAAAAGTAATATGAATATTTTTATTATGAATTTCATTTTTATAATATTTATCTAGTTGCTAGTTTAGTAGAAAATGATTTAAGACATTTTGTCTACCAGAGTAACTTTTTCTATTAATGATTAAATCTTATCGGGCCCAGAAGTACGAGTAGCAGTTATAGGAAAAATTCCCATTGGTGCGGCGTTCACTTCTCCACTCATGCTTTCTCCATCTATGCTTCCTTTCCAACTTATAGTAATACCATCTGCATCTGCAGTGAAAGATAACTTATTACCATCTACAGTAATTTCATCTATCTCAACTGTACTGTCGAGTTGCGCTCCAGATAATGTGCCTTCTAATGTACCTTCTTCATTTTGATTGATTTCTAACTCACCTGTGAGTATTTCACCTCCAGCATTAATGGAGTATTCCCATATTCCTACATAGGCTTTATTTTCCTCACTTACTTTGCCAGATTTCTTTTTGTCCCCTTTTTTCTTTTCTTCATACTCATGTAGATTGCCATCGACGAAAACATATTTAATTTTTGCTTTTTCGTCAAATATAGGCGTCTTAGAAATGAACAAATTGGCAATTTTTCCATTTTGGATGCTTCCCATAGTTTGGCTTACGCCCAATATTTGTGCAGGATTAGTAGTCAATGCTGCAAGAGCATCACTTTCACTGAGCCCTGCTTTGATCATTCGGCGTATATTGCCCAATATACTTTTTGCTGAAGTTCCGTCTGTACTGAATGCAAATCGCACTCCTTTTTTTGCAAATGCAGCAGCTTGTCCTACTATGTTATTTTGCTCTTCCTTTTTACGCTTAGTAAATGCTTCAATTTCTTTGTCCCATTCATTCAATTCTTTCTTTTTGTCATCTTTATCACCCTTCTTTTTGTCATCTTTCTTTTTGTCATCTTTCTTTTCTTTTTCTTCTTTGAAAAGGTCTAATGAAAGCAAAACAGGAATGTTACTCCGCTTTAAACGATCAGCCATGCGATATCCACTTTTTACATTGGCTAAAGCCATCTTAAAACCCAAATCTTTTTGTAATGCCATCGCTCTGTGTATGTCTAAATGATTTGGAGCAGACATGAACAAAGTAGTTTGTTTTTTAGTCAATGGTATTAACCCAATAGTGGCTACATCATAAGTAGGTCTTTTCATACCCACGCCATTTCTTTTGTAATTGGTTATGTGTGTATTGGCCTGTTGACTCTGACGATAGAGTTCTCTATATTTTGTAATCACAGCAATAACAGTACTTGGAAATACACCTTGGCCACCCAGTAGCTGGCCATAATTACTGATATCTGCTTTATACAAAAGATCAGCAGCATTTTTGCCATCTAGTAATATCACTGATCCTTGCCCAGGCAACATTCTTCCATATGGTGCAGAGTGAGCAGCCGTGTATCCTACTGCTCTATATTCAGATATGGATTTGTGCCCCGCAGAGAGCACATCAGCAGCACTTTTTTCTGGAGTGATGCCTGCTCTTTTATTGGTAGGGTTTCCAGGATCTTTATCACGGGCTCGCTCTTCTTCTTTAGGTTTTGGCACTCCTATATGTGATAAGCCATCTATAAATCCTGCATACATGTACATCGTATCAGCTTTAATAACTTGTGCATCAGCAGGTATACTGACAGATCGGCCCACATTGTGGATGAGCCCATCTTTAATAATCACTGTCCCATTCTTTATCATCGTACCTGGTGATGTTATAATATGCACACCTGTGATAGCATAAGTACGGGTCACCTCCCCTGGTGCATCCTGACTGTATACTGATGAATAAGGAAAAAGGATCATGATAAGTAGGCCTAAATTGACCCATACTTTCATTCTCATAATTTCGGTTTTTTTATCATTAATAAAAAAAAGGGTAAACCCCTTCTTGCAAAAGGCTCTCAATTTATAAAAAAAAGGTAAATATTAACTACTCAGGAGGAGCCAATTTTTGGACAAAAAAAGATCTTTGTCTACCATATTTCAGATCTTTTTTTGCCATTGCTCTGCTATGCCTCAAAAAATGAGCTTTGTCTGGCAAAAAATAACAATTTTTACCTGCCTGTTTAGCAGATAAGCCCAAAAGCGCCCACCTGAGTAATTACGTTAAATAAAATAGATTTTGAATTTGTAGTAATATTAAAATCCCGATTTTAATTTGAATCAGTTTTCGTTTAACCACTATAGAGGATGTGCAAGTGTCAACATTATCTTACCATAATAGTCATTTGCAATCGCACTATTTCCTACATTTGGCACATTAAAATAGTCGTAATGAATAGATTAAAATTTGGTTTTGTAATCATTATAATCATTTTTTTTACTTCATGTAAAAAAAACCAAAAAGTAGAATTAAATTCTAAGACATTAATTACCACTAGCATTGCATTTGAGTGGATACTTGATTCCTTAGATGCTGCAAAGGGCATATCTTATATTACGCATACCATTATTAATAATTCTACTGATACCTTGGATAGAGATTGGACTATTTACTACAACCAACTTGTAGGCGGGCCTAACCAAAAAAGCATACCTATATCTATCAAAGTGGATCAAGTCAACGGAACTTTTTACAGCATAAAACCTACCAATCAGTTCCCTATTCTTGGGCCAAAAGATGCTTATTCGTATCAATATCAAATGCCTGTACCTGTCATTAGGCAATCTGATGTGCCTCTTGGAATGTATTTGGTAAAAGGTGAGGGCTCGGCTTTGACTATAAAAAATGTGAATATCACTGGACTAAATTCTGAGGTGCTAAGTGCACTTCCATTAGAAAATGCTACCAAGAGATATAAAGAAAATGGCTTTTATAAAAATGTAGCACCAGATATCGAAAACACGATCATCCCTGCTGCAAAATCAGTTGAATCAGGAAATGGCACTTTGGAGTTAAATGATAATATCAATTATAGCATTAGTGGTGATTTAGAAAATGAAGCCAATTGGTTAAAGTATCTTTTGACCCAATCTTTTTCCGGCCAAGTATCAAAAAACAAAAAGGGGCAAATACAACTTATTTTAAATAACCTTGCCACTGAAAAAGAAGGGACATATTCATTAATTGTCAATGACAAGAATGTTATTATCAGTTCTTCAACAAAGTCAGGAATAATAAATGGTATCTCATCACTAGCCCAGCTTATAAATGCTAACTATTATAAAAAACCAAGCAAAAGTATTTCTCTGCCTTTTGTAAAAATAGAAGATTCCCCTGATTATAGTTACAGGGGGTTAATGCTAGATGTAGCACGACATTTTCATTCGGCACAAAGCGTTAAAAGCATATTGGATATGATGGCATTTTATAAACTCAATAAATTTCATTGGCATCTTGGAGATGACGAGGGATGGAGAGTGGAAATACCAGATCTGCCTGAACTCACAGATGTAGGAGCAAGAAGAGGACATACACTTGATGAAGTGGCATCAGGGCATCTCCAACCTGCTTACGGATCAGGGCCACATCCTGCTCATTCTTATGGTAGTGGATGGTACAGCAGAGAGGAGTACATCGACATATTGCGATATGCAGCAGCGCGACACATAGAGGTGATACCAGAATTTGATATGCCAGGCCATGCCAGAGCAGCGATTACTGCAATGAAGGTGAGATATAAAAAATACATGAAGGAAGGAAATAAGGAAGAAGCCGAGCGATATTTATTAAGCGATCCTGCTGACATATCAGTTTATAATTCTGCTCAAGGTTATGGAGATAATAGCTTTTGCGTGTGTAGAGAATCTACCTTTGCTTTTGTGGAAAAAGTGCTCCAAGAAGTGATAGCTATGCATGAAGAGGCTGGTGCTCCTCTTACAACGTTTCATAGTGGAGGAGATGAAGTCGCCTATGGCTCATGGCAGAAATCACCAGTGTGCAAAGACTTTATCAAAGCCAATAGTGAATCTATATCACATTCTGATGACCTCCAACCCTACTTTACCAATAGGTATAAAAGTCTCATCGCCAAATATGGGTTAGTAACAGCTGGTTGGGAAGAATATCTGCTAAAAAACAGCAGTGAAGGCCACGATGGAAAGGTGCTCAACCCAAAATTTATAGGAGAAAATATGATGCCTTTTGTATGGAATGCTACATGGGGATGGGGACGTGAAGATATGGCGTATAAGCTGGCTAATGCAGGCTACAAAACTGTAATGTGTAATAGTGCGCAGCTGTACTTTGATATGGCATATAATATGGATCCAGAAGAAACTGGCCTGATGTGGACAGGTATGGTAGATGCTCAAAACCCATACTATCTGGTACCCGAAGATATTTATTCATTGCCACGAAAAAAAAATAAAGTAGGGGCAGTCATAGATGATGACCTATTCAGTAATCATATCAGACTTACTGAGGAAGGAAAAAAAAATATTCTTGGCATACAAGGCCATCTATGGAGCGAGACTGTAACCAGTAATGAGAAGATACAATATTACCTATTCCCCAAATCATTAAGCCTATCTGAAAGAGCCTGGAATGCCTATCCTCAATGGGCTGATATATCAGACAAAGAGGAAAGATGGGCTACTATGCAAAAAGACTGGAGCGTCTTTACAAATAAAATAGGGCAGCATCACATGCCATTAATGGATCACCTCTGGGGCGGAATAGGCTATCGTATTCCTTTGCCAGGAATGGCTATAAATAATGGTAAGCTCAATGCCAATATAAGATATTCAGGATTAAGAATGAGGTATACCACTGATGGGTCTGAAGTAACTAGGAAAAGTAAAGTGTATAATGGGCCTTTCACCGTTACGGATAACATGAAAAACATTAAAATGAGAGCTTTTACTGACAATGGTAGAATGAGCAGAGAGAGTGTTTTGGAACTCTAAGCAATGAATGAGTCCACTCCGAAAACTTACAAAATCAAAAAAGTTTCTTTTGGCGATCTTTATATTTTTTTTCAATTAGCTGATACTCAGGCATCACCGAATCTCGGTAAATGTAAATCTCATCCAAAACAACTCATTTTGTGAAAAATGTCTGTTTCCGGAGTGGGCTCATGAATGAATATTCTAAAAGGTTAGTGATAGTAATAGAGAAATATAGAGCTTTACTACAAACAATATCAGACAATACCGCTGCTCTCAAACCCAACCCTTTAAAATGGTCAAAAAAAGAACTATTAGGTCACCTTATTGATTCAGCTGCTAATAATCATCAACGATTTGTAAGAATTCAGGATAAGGAAGATTTGATTTTTGAAGGTTATAATCAGGATTTCTGGGTAAAAATATCAAATTATCAAAACGAAAATTGGAACAACATCATATCTCTTTGGTATAACTATAATCTTCATTTGGCCCAAATTATAGGAAATATTGCCGATGAAATTTTATACAAAACTCGGACATCACATAATCTTCATCAGATTGCATTCAAGGCCATACCAGAGAAGGAACCAACTACCCTTGTTTATTTTATTGAGGACTATATTGATCATATGAAATATCATCTAGATCAGATTTTTGAGGATTCCAAAAAACACAAAATTGTATAGTGGCTAAACGAAATCGGTCATTTTTATGAAATAGAATATTTTGGATAAGAATTTAGTTTTTTGATATTCGGTGATGCCTGAGTAGTTACACATTTCTAATTTTGATGAGTTTTCGTTCTGACACTATATGGTTACAAACCATTTAATTTGGTTTGCGAATCAATTGAATCAATGCTACGAAAAGAACTGAGCCGATACTGATTATCAAGCCAATGAGGCCTCCTATCAAAAGACTTTTTATTTTACTTATATGTACCTCCTCTAAAGGAAATATAGGAGCGTCAATAATTTGAAGAACAGGTGTACTGTTTTCAATTCCAAATTCTACAAGGGCAATATTTTCTTCTAGTTTAGACAATCCATTGCCAAGGCGTAACATTTCTGCCCGTGCCCGATCTTTTTTAATGTCCAATTTTTTGGAAAAAATACCCGTAGATCGGTCGCTTAGATCAGCGTAGCGGTATTCTAGTCGATTGTATTCTTTTAGCAAAGAATCTTTTTTTGAAGAAAGAACCACAAAAGTAGATTTTTGTTTTTCCAAGGCTTTTTCTACATAAAAACTACTTGTGGCATCAAAAACAGCTTTAGTAAGATGATAGGATATGATTTCATCTTCGCTATGAGTGACGTATGACATTATGGTCGTATTCTGTCCATAATCAGTTTGTATCAAAGCGTTTTTTCTATTAGCAGGAGTGCCAGAAATCATCACTGCGATGTTTCGTAATGCCTTGTTTTCTGCTGCTGTAAATGAATCTACTTCACTGTGTGAAAATCGAAACCCAGCCATATCCATTTCTTCATTGGTCCAGTTTTTATCCAGGCTGTATGTGGAGATAATATGATTTGCGAGAAAGCCAGATCCATTAGGAGTTTGTATTTTTATAAAAATGGCCTCCTGTATTATTTTACGTGAAAGAGAAAGTTCGAGAACTTTAGAAATATTGATCCTTTGATTCATGATGGGAAAGCCCAATTGCCCTAAAATTGTATTCATCCCAGAAAGAGAACTGCCTTCGTCTTCGTCTAACATAAAGCTAAGCCTTGCTTTGTATAGTGAAGGTTTTGAAGAATAATAAAAGAAAGAAAGGGCAGTACAAAGGATAGTGAATACTAATATGTGGACAAAATATTTTTTAATGCTTTTCAGGTAAGCGCCACCATATTGAATTACTTCACCGAGGGTGAGTTCTTCTTTTCGGTATTGTGGTGTTTGGTTATCCATTGATATTAGGAGTTAACCATTTTGATGCTACATTGACATCTACACCTTTGCGTTTTGCATAAGCCTCTACTTGATCCATATTTATTTTTCCCAGTCCAAAATATTTAGATTCAGGATGTGCATAGTACCATCCACTTACGGAAGCCGCAGGATACATTGCAAGGCTTTCGGTAAGAAATATTTCAGTATTTTCTTTGGCATTTAGTATGTCAAAAATTACTTCCTTTTGGGTGTGATCAGGGCAAGCAGGGTAGCCTGGAGCAGGACGAATTCCAGAATATTTCTCTGCTATCAATTCTTCATTAGCCAGTGTTTCATTTGTGATATACCCCCAGTACTCAGTCCTTACTGTGTGATGCAGGTATTCTTTAGATGCATCTGCCAGCCTATCGGCAATTGACTTGAGCATGATTGCGCTATAGTCATCATGGGCTTTAGTATATTTTTCTACATGTGCCTCTATTCCCAAACCAGAAGTGACAGCAAAAGCACCAATATAATCTTGGCATGTACCTATAGGTGCGATAAAATCTGTCAAGGAAATATTGGGCCTGCCTGGTGCCTTTTTCTTTTGTTCTCTGAGGTTATAAATTTGGCCCACTTCTTTGCCATTGTCACTGATTATAACAACTTCATCCTCTGCATTGGCCTCAAACAACCCTATAACAGCTTTGATTGTGAGCCATTTTTCATCTTTTACTTGGGCCAACATCACTTGAGCATCATCAAATAGTTTTTTGGCCTCAATGCCTACCACCTCGTTATTAAAAATGGCAGGATATTTTCCTTTTAGTTGCCAAGTTGAGAAAAATGGCGTCCAGTCAATAAACGGAATAACATCTGCTATTTCTATTTGTAAAGTTTTTATACCAAGTTCATTTGGCTTGTGAGGTTTGTATTTTCCCCAATCCATCTTTGTTTTATTTGCAATTGCTTTCGCAATAGGGAGTAGCTCTTTGAAGCTTTTAGCATTTTTACGGCTTTCTCTTACCCTTTCATAATCTGCCTTTACATCGAGAATAAAGTTACTCTTGGCATTATCATCTTTTGAAAGAAGCTGACTTACTACTGATACACTGCGAGAGGCATCGAGTACATGTATACATACATTGCTGTATTGGGGTTCTATTTTTACAGCGGTGTGTGTCTTTGATGTAGTGGCACCTCCGATGAGCAAAGGCGTTTTCATACCTCTATTTTCCATTTCTTCAGCTACATTTACCATCTCATCAAGTGATGGAGTGATGAGGCCACTAAGTCCGATGATATCTACCTTTTCAGCTTGTGCAGTATCTAGGATTTTGTTAGCAGGTACCATCACACCTAAATCAATAATGTCATAATTATTACAACCCAATACTACACCAACGATATTTTTACCTATATCATGAACATCTCCTTTCACAGTAGCCAATAGGATTTTTCCTTTGGAAGAAGTGTCTTTATTTCTCAGCTTTTCAGCTTCTATAAATGGTGTGAGGTGGGCCACTGATTTTTTCATAACACGGGCACTTTTCACTACTTGAGGCAAAAACATTTTTCCCTGCCCAAAAAGATCCCCTATTATATTCATACCATCCATGAGAGGCCCTTCTATCACTTTTATTGGTGCTGGAAATTTCAGTCTTGCTTCCTCTGTATCTTCATCAATAAATTCTGTTATGCCTTTTCTAAGCGAATACATCAATCTTTCTTCCACAGAAGACTTTCTCCATTCCAGGTCTTTTGTAATTTCTTTTCCTTTGTTTTTTACATTTTCGGCAAAAGCTACTAACCTATCAGTAGAGTCTGAGCGTCTATTAAATAAAACATCTTCTATTCGATCTAATAAATCCTTGGGAATGTCTTCGTATACTTCCATCATGCCAGCATTTACTATGCCCATGTCCATGCCAGCTTTAACAGCATGATATAAGAAAGCTGCATGCATAGCTTCTCTTACAGAGTTATTACCTCTGAAAGAAAAAGAAATATTACTTACTCCACCACTTATTTTTACCCCAGGACATTGTGCTTTTATCTGCTTAATTGCTTCTATAAAGTTGATGGCATATTCGTTGTGTTCTTCAATTCCAGTAGCAACAGCAAAAATATTCGGGTCAAAAATGATGTCTTCTTTATTAAATCCTACTTCATTTACTAGTACATCATAAGCCTTTTTACAGATATCTACCTTCCTTTTAATGGTATCAGCTTGTCCTTTTTCGTCAAAAGCCATGACTACGGCAGAAGCGCCATATTTTTTTACTATGGTAGCCTGCCTCTTAAATTCTTCCTCCCCTTCTTTCATAGAGATAGAGTTTACAATACTTTTGCCCTGAAGACATTTGAGGCCAGCTTCTATTACACTAAATTTTGAAGAATCAATCATGATGGGCAGTTTGGCGATATCTGGCTCTGACATGATAAGATTGAGAAATTTTTCCATTTCTTCTTCTGAGTCCAGTAGCCCTTCATCCATGTTGACATCTATAATTTGGGCTCCTCCTTCTACTTGTTGCTGAGCTACGCTTAAGGCTTCTTCGTATTTTTTTTCTTTTATAAGTCTTGCAAATTTCCTTGACCCCGTCACATTGGTCCTTTCACCAATATTAATAAAGTTCATATCATCTCTGACAATAAGAGGCTCAAGCCCAGAGTAAGAAGATAAATGGGTTGTTGTTATTTTTTTACGAGGCAATACTCCTTCTACACCTTTCACCATTGCAGCGATATGCTCAGGAGTAGTACCACAGCAGCCTCCTAGAATATTGGCATAGCCTTTTTTAGCAAAAGATTTAATCAATGCGGCCATTTCATCAGGGGTCTGGTCATATTCGCCAAATTCATTGGGCAGACCCGCATTAGGATGAGCACTGACAAAACAGTCTGAAATGCGCGAAAGACTTTTCAGATAAGGCTCAAGTTCTGCCGCACCCAGCGCACAATTAAGCCCAACACTTAGCAAAGGCATGTGTGATATAGATATCCAAAAAGCTTCTACTGTCTGGCCGCTCAAAGTGCGCCCACTGGCATCAGTAATAGTGCCTGATACCATTACAGGCAAATCCGTATTTCTCTTTGTTTGTAATTTATCTACAGCAAAAAGAGCAGCTTTACAATTTAGAGTGTCAAATACAGTCTCAATTAAAAATATATCAACACCTCCATCTAATAATCCTTTGGCTTGCTCGTAATATGCAGCTACCAATTCGTCAAAAGAGATAGACCGATATCCTGGATTGTTAACATCAGGAGACAGAGATGCTGCTTTATTAGTGGGGCCAAAAGCCCCTGCTACAAATCTTGGTTTTTTAGGGCTTTTATGGGTGTATTCATTGGCAACTTGTCTGGCCACTTTGGCTGATTCTAGATTGATCTCATAGGCCAGATCTTCCATCTTATAGTCTTCCTGAGCGATGAAGGTGGCACTAAATGTATTTGTTTCTATAATATCAGCTCCTGCATCAAGATACGCGCCGTGTATGGCTTTGATAATATCGGGGCGAGTGAGGCTTAAGATATCATTATTACCTTTTATATCTTTTTCAAAATCCTTAAAGCGATCTCCTCTAAAATCCTCTTCAGTAAGTTCATATTGCTGTATCATAGTACCCATGGCGCCATCAATGACCAAAATACGATCTTCCAGGATTGTCTCTATTTGTTCTCTTGTATTCACGTTAATAGTCTAATTTTTGATGGCTGATATTCGCCCTAAAAGAAATGCAAAAATACGTGCTTTTCTCATTAAATAATCCAGAATTTGATTGTTCTTTTCTATATTGAAAATGAAAATCTGCATAATAGTTATTTCTGATTTCATAAGACAAAATAGTACTAAGTTGTAAAATGTTTGTTTTGTCTCCTTGTCCTATTTTATTTGAAAAATCATTGACTCTTGTATCATTTGGAAGAAGAATGTCTTGGCCGATATTTTCAGAGATGCTTTTGCCTACCCTTGCTGTTATCAATTTCCCAGACAAGGACCATTTTCTATTGATTCTATATTTCAATAGCAATAAACCTTCCCTAAAATTTGCTCCAAGAGGATGAGCCAGCTCTAGATTATAATGACTGTAAGAAGCAACAGAATAATCGAGCTTAGGGCTAGACTTATGGCTGTAAGTAAATGGTCTAACGGCATTGTATTCCATCTGAATATCAAAATGGTCAATGCCGAATAAATCCAATTGCTTGTATCCCAATTGATAGCCTATTTTATTACCCCACCAGCCATTTCCGCTAAAAATTTCACCTGTTTTCATCTCATCAATAAGGAGTTGTCCATAGATTTTTGTTTTGCTTCCTATTTTATAATTCATATCAAAACCCAGCATTACATTATCAGGACTGTCCAGTTTTTGCTCTACTACTCTATATAGAATCAAAGGATTGAGGTATTGAAACTCAAAGTGATCTTTTCTTCCGAAAATGACCGTTTCAAAAAGAGAAAGTTCTAATTTTTTAGATATTGCTATTGTGAGATAGTGAGTGGCCATATACTTCTTAGGTGCTAAGAGATCGCCTGGTACATCAATTGTGCTGCCTATAGGAGCCAACTCAGCAAAGATGTTTTTATAATTAAAAATGCCAATAGAAGTATTAAATTCTAAAAAGAAATAATTATCAGCATAATCAGATAAAAGCAAAGAATGATAACCATTACCTAGAAAAAAACTACCATGGCCAATACTGGCTCTAAAATGGGTGCTGGGCTGATAGGTCAATATTCCATCTGCATTTAGGAAATCCCAGCCATTTATTTTTTTGAAAATATTACTCTGATATCTTTTGTAAAACCCTTGACCGGGGATGGCATTACGATCAACGATTCTTTTTTCAATATGAGGTAAAAATTTGGCTTGATTTTCTATTATTGATGTTCTAAAAAATACCTTTTTGTTAATATTCCCTCTGATGCTCAGTCCTCTACTATTTCTAAAGGGAGTGGTTGTACTGTGCCGATCATCACCTATGGCCAAGTAGAGCAAAGGATCAATTTGTAATGATATGTCTTTATTTTGAAAAGAAAATAGGTGTCCATTTTTGAAAAATGAGTGATCGTTTAAGCCACTTGGCGAAACATCTATCAATAGATTGTACTCCGATTTTAACAAGTCCAGATCCCAACTGTCTTTTTCGGTTAAAAGTGACAAGTCTACAATATTGGCCAGTTGCGCTACAGATATCCGGTTTAAATTTTGAGTTTTTAGAGGCTTTGGAATGGTATCATATTTTAGAGCCAACCTCGTGTATGCATCTAAAATTTCTTGTTTTTTACCCATGCCATATTGGGGCTGAGAATGCAAGCTGCCTGTAATCAGAAAACAAAAGAATAAAGGAAATGACAACCATTCTATGATCATCTCACAAAATTGATTAAAAAGTCTTTAATTTTTTGAGATAACTCTTCGTGCTGATTAAAAATAATCTCAACACTGATACGCTGTATGAATACCTCTACACCTGCTTTTTGAAACAAATGCGTATGGTTAATCAATTTTACGATATCTTTTTCTGTAGTAATAAGGGCCTTTTTATCATAAGGTATCCTGCTAAAAGAAGCTATAATGTTTTCAATATCAGTGGTTTCATAAGGATGGTGATCAGGAAAATCATAAGAATAAACCCTATCTACACTTCCCTTAAAATGGTCTTTTAGGTATTCTGGTTCGGCTATTCCACTTATTATTTGTACCGCACTTTCGGGGGTTACTTTCAGCTGCCTTGAGAAGTCAAACATAGAATAACATGGCCCATAGCTGATGCGCGAGAAGTAGATGTTTTCTCGTTGTATTTCTCCTATTTTGTTCTTAAAATTGTCAGCATCTATCTGGCTCAAGCCTAGAGAACATTTAGAAACTATCAGGTAGTCTGCTCTCTCTATAGCTGTACGCCATTCTCTGAGTTTTCCCACAGGCATAAGGTAATCTTTAAAGTAGGGATTGTGATATTCTGTAAGTACAATGCTAAGACTTGGAGCTATAGAGCGGTGCTGAAAAGCATCATCTAAAATCACCACTTGGGTAGTAGGGTGATCCATTAATAATGAAGAAATTCCAAAAGAGCGAGACTCAGACACTGCTACTGATACAGAAGGGAATTTTCTTTTAATTTGAAGGGCTTCATCTCCTACCGTATAAGTATTATCAGTGGTAGAAACCAGATGGTATCCTCTCGTCTTTCTACTAAACCCTCGGCTGAGTACGGCCACATCTAAAAAAGGTGCTAAAATCTGTATAAGCCATTCTACAGTAGGTGTTTTGCCTGTGCCTCCTACTTTAATATTACCCACTGATATCACTGGAAGATCAAAAGATGTAGACCTCAATAATGAGCTGTCATATAGTGCATTTCGCATACTTACTAACAAACCATAGATGAGGGCAAAGGGAAACATTAATATTTTACCTATCCAATTCATATTTTTATTGGTGAGCTCTCAAAATATATGTTGATATATATATGCCAATTTAATGACCAATGTTGACAACCTTCGAGATTCAATAATATATTTATTTCAATTAAGCTTTACCGATGTAAACAGATAGAAGCTTTGCTGAGAAGCAAATTTAAAGGAATAGCTTCGGATTTTGGAAAACATTTGTTGTTATGTCCTGTCCACTTTTGAGCAGGGCTTTTTTTTAGTTGACACATCACAACCCTTATTTCAAACAAATATGCTTTAAAAAAACCTAAATACCTTATTTGTTTTCTTTTATAAAGGCATACAATTTGAATTGCGACCTTTTTTGTTCTGGAACAGATTGAATGTATTTTATAACTATTCAGGTGGAGCCAATTTTGGGTCACATTAATAGTCTTCCTATTCACAATATTTTTTGTATATAAATTAACATTTTAGTTGCTAACAACTTCTATATTGCTCTCAGTTTTATATTACTCTGAAAGGGGGAACATTTTAGATTGTCGTTAATTACCACAGAGAGGTAACTAATACGTTAGCTATATTAATGACACCACAGCTAGCATTGACGAAATTTTGTCATCAAAAATTGTGACAAAGAGACAATTTGAAATGCGCCTCTCTGACGGTTTATCCATCGCATTTGGGTTTTTTGTTAAAATAAACGCAACTACTCTGGTAGTATCAAATTTGGCTAAAAAGAAAATATCAGAGTAGTTCTTAAAAAAAAAGAAAATTATGAATCATTTTACTTCATTGGCTATCATTTTTTTGGCCTTATTTTTACTTACTTCGGCTAATTTCAAAGTTGACAAAAGCATAGGTGTTCAAACTATTATCGACAAAAGCATCCGTGTACATGGCGGCGATAAAGTGGCCAATGGGCATTTTTCATTTGATTTTAGAAAACATTCATTTACATACAAAAGAAAAGCGGGAAAATACATCTATACACGTACACATAAAGAGACGGGAATAAAAGATATATTGACCAATGAGGGCATAAAAAGAATGGATGGATCTCAAGAGGTGGTGCTATCTGAAAAACAAAAAAAAGGATACTCTAATTCCGTTAACTCTGTTCAATATTTTGCTTTTCTTCCTTATTTTTTAAATGATGAGGCGGTGAATAAAGAACTTATTGGCGAAAGTGAAATAAAAGGAAAATACTACTACAAAATCAAAGTAACTTTTGAGCAAGAAGGAGGAGGAGATGACCATGAAGATACATACATGTATTGGATAGATAAAGAAGATTTTTCGTTAGATTATCTTGCCTATTCTTATCTCATAAATGGTGGCGGAGTGAGATTCAGAGCAGCTTATAATACGCGCATTGTTGATGGTGTTACTTTTCAGGATTATATTAATTATAAACACGACAAAACCACACCTGTAGAGTCATTAGATGTATTGTATGCAAACAATGATCTTAAAGAGCTTTCCAAAATCGTATTAGAAAATGTTAAGTCCTTATAAATTTCTATTTATTAATTATTATTATTGATTCACAATCATACCTTATGAAGTATCCATATCTGTTTTTTATCCTCTTTTTGAGTTTTTCTTTATCTATAGATGCACAACGCCGTGAACCTCTTGATGTAACATTAGACTGGGAATCGTATGATCCTCCATCTACTCTAGTAGTACCTGAACATCCTACAGCTAAAGCTAAATTTCCTTTTATTGATATACACAGTCATCACTGGAGAATAGGTGAACAAAATGTAGATGAGCTCATAGCTAAAATGGATGCTATGAATATGAAGGTAGTAGTAAACTTAAGCGGTAGAGGAGGAGAAAGGCTAAAAGCCCAAACTGACAATATCAAAAAATATGGACATGAGGATAGAGTAGTCACTTTTACCAATATTGAGATCAGAAGTATTGATGAAGCAGATTGGGCCAAGGAGACTCTCAAACAAATGGCTTTTGATAAAAATCATGGAGCTAAAGGGTTAAAAATATATAAAAGCCAAGGGATGTCTAATGTAGATAGTCATGATAATAGAATCAGTATAAACGACCCTAGGATTGACCCTATTTGGGAAAAATGTGGCGAATATGGATGGCCTGTATTGATCCACTCTGCTGACCCAAAGGCATTCTGGGAGCCACATGACAGCCTTAATGAGAGGTGGCTTGAATTAAAACTTAGACCAGGGAGGAAAAGAGAAAATGATAGCCCTGCGCCGTGGGCTACCATTATAGGTGAGATGCACGACATTATCAAAAGGCATCCTGGCACTAATTTTATATCAGCTCATATGAGTTGGTATGCCAATGACATGAGCAAACTGGGAGAGCTTTTAGACGATATGCCCAACATGTACGTGGAAATAGGAGCTGTAATAGCAGAACTGGGAAGACAGCCCCGCAATGCCAATAAATTCTTTGCTAAATATCAAGATAGAATTTTATTTGGGAAAGACAGCTTCAAACCAGAAGAATTTCCTACCTATTTCAGGGTATTAGAAACGGATGACGAATACTTCCCTTACTACAAAAGATACCATGCCTTTTGGAAAATGTATGGATTAAACCTACCAGATGAAATATTAAAAAAAGTGTACTACAAAAATGCACTCAATCTATTGCCACATCTCAATAAGTCTTATTTCCCTGAGTAATCTCTATAAGATAGCGGTTGAATGGCCAGAAGGCCCAAAAAGCACACCAGCTTATTATTTGCACTAAAGTCTAAATATATTGAAGTGGAATACATTTTTTTAAATGGAAATTTAATTAACAAAAAGGATGCATACCTCCATGTATCTGACCTGTCCATACACAGAGGGTATGGGGTTTTTGATTTTTTTAAAATTAAAAATGGCGATAATCCATGGCTTGTACATTATATGGATCGGTTTTATAACTCATTAAAATATGCCCGCATTCCATTTGAATATTCCAGAGATGATTTAAAAAAAATGGTGTTTGATATAATGGCTAAAAATGGTACCGATTCAGGTTATATTAAAATAGTGGCCACAGGAGGTTATTCTGTTGATGGTTACAGTCCTGGAGAACAGTCCAATTTTATGATGTTTTCATTTCCGTTGAGTAAATTTCCTAGCAAACCAGAAGGCCAAGGATATCATCTCATTGCCTCAGAGTTTGTTAGGCCTAATCCACTTGTAAAATCTACTAATTATTTTAACTCAGTATTGCATTATAATAAAATGCAAGAATATGAAGCAGTGGATATATTGTACCATTTCAATGGCTTTATCTCTGAGTGTTCGAGGTGTAATGTGTTTATTATTAAAGATGGAAAAATAAGCACTCCTGGTTCAGGAATGTTAGAAGGTATAACACGCAGAAGGGTATTAGAGCAAATCGAAAATGGTTTTGATATTGAGATTCGTCCAGTTACTTCTTTGGAAATATTTACTGCAGATGAAATATTTGTTTCCAGCTCAACTAAGGGCGTTATGCCTATTGTAAAAATAGAAGGTAAAAAAGTAAATGACGGAACAGTAGGCTCTATTTGTAAGGAACTTTCGCATTATTTAGAAGTTTTTTAATGCCAAAATAAGAGGAGCCTCTTTAGACGGAACTACTCAAGAAGTATCAAATTAGGCTAAAAAAAGCTCTTTTATTAATATGCTGCTGCAATTGATGCCTCAAATCGAAGATGTGGCAAGACAATCAAGATTTACTAACACATAAAATAAGTTACTAACAGCGCTGCTATTAATGAAGTTGTTTAATAACAGGTGTTAAAATTAGTAAGTAGTGTCTGAACGAAATCACATAACCTCAGACATAACACGTTGAATATTTGAGAAATACCTCTTGAATTTTATCATTTTTATTCCATAAAAAATAGTGAATATTTAATATATATATAAAATTATGATATGTGTATTTGGCTGATTGTCAACATTTGTCTTGATTCTCTAGCAAATTATTC
>JAZGFD010000014.1:0-18589 GCA_036479115.1 Saprospiraceae bacterium
GCCCAATGCAAATCCATTAACGAAAATATCCATATGTCTAAATCACTCATCAAGTTTATTAATTTTGCAAAAATTCTAGAATACTTGACTAGTCGTACATTTCTTAAAAATATAGCGCTGATATTACTTTTTTTATTTTTGGTAATATTTAGTATTTTTCAATGGCTGAAAGTGTATACCCATCACGGCCAGAGGCTTCTTTTAGAAAATTATTCAGATAGGAATATCGAAGAAGCGCGCATACATGCCGAAAAAAATCTATTTCAACTGATTGTAAATGACTCTACCCATATAGTAGGAAAGCCAGGGGGGATTATATTAAATCAGAACCCGAAAGGAGGGGCATTTATAAAGGAAAACAGAAAAATATATGTGACCATTACCAAATACAATCCAGATATGATTCAGCTCAAAGACCTTCCTCGGCTTTACGGAGAAAACTATGAGATGAAGTCAAGAGAGCTCAATAGTCGTCAGTTAAAGACCCGCATTATGAGCACAAAATATGATCCGATAGGCAGTTTTACAATACTAGAAGTATGGTACAACGGTGAAAAAATAGTTGATAATAGAGGAAAAAAGAAGGACATTAAGATAGAAAAAGGAGCTTATCTTGATCTCGTTGTGAGTCAACCCGATGGAGGTTCTCATGTGATTCCGCAGCTGGTAGGAAAAACATTAGACGCAGCATATATGATCGCACAAGTATATGAGCTGCAAATAGGCGAAGTCGCAGAATCGGGGGATATAAAATCTGAGAATCGTGGAAGAGCCATTGTGACTGAGCAATACCCCACTCATGATGGAATATCTTCTCTTACCACAGGTGAAAAAATAAATTTAGTTATTGCATCTTCAAACTGATTTGGGCAAATATCATTTAGCCGAGAATGGCCTAAAAGGTGTTGCGAAACATCATAGATTCTACAGGATATTGAGTCCTTTCTATGTATTTAGCATTTGATTTCTTATTATAATAATTGATCACCTCTCCGTCTACTGAAAAGTAAATCAACTGGCCTATAGGCATTCCTCCATAAACTCTTACTGGCAAAACACATGATATTTCAAGTGTCCATGTATTACAAAAACCTACATCTCCTTTGCCAGCAGTAGCATGAATATCAATGCCAAGTCTGCCAATACTGCTTTTTCCTTCGAGGAATGGAACAGCATTATGTGTCTCAGTATATTCCTTTGTCACGCCAAGATATAGCTCTCCTGGCTGCAGTACAAAACCCTTTTCGGGAATATCAAAATGCCGTACAGTGTTGTGCTTTTTAGCATCCAAAACATTGGCTTCATATACAGCGAGATGTTCGGAAAGATGAACATCATAAGAATTAGTGCCCAAACATTTTTTCTCAAAGGGTTCTATCACTATTTCCCCATTATCAATGGATTCGAGTATTTTGGCGTCTGAAAATATCATAGAGGGAATTAATTTTAAAGAGCAAGATATAAATGTCTTTAGTATACTACGATATAAATAATGAATATGGTGATGCAGCTGTATGGAAAATGATAGAAAATCAAGATTTTTTTAAAAAAAAGCTAAAATCCATAATTCCAGCCCAACATTTGAAGAGTAAGAAAAGAACTTTGGAATGGCTATCCAGTAGATATTTGTTGTATAGGATAGAAGGCATAGATCCTGATTCTGTATATAAAGATGAATTTGGAAAACCTCATGTAAAAGATAGCACAATGCAGATTTCTATATCTCACAGCAATGGCTATGCTGCCATAGCACATTCAAAAGGCTCAATAGGTATAGATATTCAAACATTTGTATCTAAAATAAAACGAATCCAGTCAAAATACACTACTGAGGAAGAAATGCAGCTTTTTAGAGAAATCAATGATGAAATTAGAATACTTCACCTTATTTGGACTATTAAGGAAGCCGTTTTTAAATTATATGGACGCAAAGAACTACCATTCAAAGAGGGAATTATTATTGACAAAGTAAGTTTTGATGGAACATCTGTATATACTTCTGGCAATATCAACAAACCAAATGATAAGAAAAATTTTAAAGCCGTGAGTAGAATATTCAAAGAGTATTGTTTGTCCAGATCTGTCTATAATGATGTTTTTTTGTAGCAGTTCTTATTCAAGGATATCTTCGGTTATTCGAATTGAATATCGCAATTCATATTTTTTATAATAAAGCTTTTGCAACTACTTAGGTGGACGCTTTTGAGACCTGTCTGCCAAACAGGCAGGTAAAATTTGTTATTTATTTGCCGGATGAATCTCTTTTTTTTGAGGCATAGCAGAGGTGTGGTAATAAATATAGCCGAAGAATAATGAGTCCACTCTGGAAACTAACATTTTTTATAAAAAGAAACTTTTTTGGTTTTGTAAGTTTTCGGAGTAGACTCAATAATGAAAAAAGAACTTTTTTTATTCAACATTGGCTCCGGCTAGTAGTTATAAATCTTTTATAGTTAGGAAAACAACCCAATTTTAATACATAAACACGAGGCATCAATTTTTGCTAAAAAAGAGTATTTTTACCCTGCATGAGGTAAATAATTCTCTTGCAATAGGGGCATTAGCTCAGTTGGTTTAGAGCGCTGCCTTGACAGGGCAGAGGTCACTGGTTCGAGTCCAGTATGCCTCACCATTAAGAACATACTCGTCAAATATGTGTTTTTTAAAAAATTAATATGTCAATAATTAGCAGTGTAATAGGAATAACTTTAGTCCTTACTTCATTTACAATTGATACTAATTATATGAATTGGGAAGAATATCTAATATCATATAATACTTGGAAAGAAGAAAGAATCTCTGAATTAAAAAAGCCGATGGGATATCTCAGCCTAACAGGATTGTTTTGGTTGAAAGAAGGAACACAAAGCTTGGGATCAGGAGATAGTAATAGTCTCATTTTCCCACAAGAATTTCCACCTGAAATAGGAACAATAGATCTGAAAGAAAACCAAATCGCATTTACTTCTTCCAATAACAAGATTACTATAGATGGTCTTCCATCATCTGATGGAATTATCAATAGTGATGAAGATGGTAAGGCAAGTATGTTCAATTGGAAATCACACTTTTGGTATGTAATAAAACGGGGAGATCAATATGGAATAAGGCTCAAAGATACTCTGGCCCAAACTAGGGTTATGCTCACTCATGTGCCTTCATTTGAGCCACAACCCGAATGGATTATCAAAGGGAAATATGAGCCCAACACTGACGAGTCCACAGTCTCTATTACCAACAAAATAGGGATCACATATGATCGCAAATCAGCAGGAGTGGTGACTTTTGAGTACAATAGTGCATTACATGACCTTGAGGCTACTCGTAGCGGTGATCGGTTATTTATTGTATTCGCTGATCAAACCAATGGCTTAAAAACATATGGTGGTGGCAGGTTTCTCTATGTAGACATTCCAACTGAAGGAGACGATGTAACCTTAGATTTTAATAAAGTCGAAAACCCAATATGTAATTTTGTTGATTTCGCTACTTGTCCTTTACCTATTCAAGGAAATTATCTGCCTTTTAAGGTGACTGCTGGAGAAAAAAAAACAGAATAAAATAGGGACTGCTTCCTTTTCTTATCTTAGAAGCTCAATTATAAACGCATCACAATGAAAACGTCATCACTAAGTAATATATTAATCATCCTGCCTTTTATCCTCGGCTCTTGTGCTACACATCACACTTTTCAATCCTTTTATAGTCAAAATAAATCAGATACCAACATTGTTATAAACTCTCCCAAATGGTTGCCAATGTTATTCATATCTCATGAAGATCGTGCTGATGTAAAGAAATTTACCAATGGGATGAAAAAGATAAAAGTGATGATTAATAATGACGGGCATTCTAGAAACTTCATTGAATCCTTTGATGATTTTGCATTAAAAAATGAATATGTTTCTTATGTAATGATCCGGGATAATGGTGATAAAATGAACATTTTTATTAAAGAACAAAAAGATCATATTTCTGAGATTGTACTTCAAATTAATAGCGACAATGAAACCATAATCATTGCTCTTATGGGCAAAATGTTGCGTTCTGATCTTAATGGAGCTATTTTGAAAACTATAGATTCAGATTGATTTTAATAATCAAGTCGTAAGTACTCAAAATTGTAATCATCATAGAATGGCTGAAGGCCTTTAAGCCCTTGGTAGAGTAATGATTGTTGTGATTTGGCGGTATTTTTTGACCAAAAACGATAACTAATCTTTCTGGTTACACAAGATATTGAGTACTTACATCAAAATCTACAATTAAAAATTATGAATTGGTATGAGATTAATGGGGCGGATCAAATCCTAAGCCCTGCATTAGCGATATATCCTGATAGAATAAAGCAGAACATCGAACAGATGATCAGCATCGCAGGATCAAAAAGAAGACTACGGCCCCATGTAAAGACTTATAAAATGCCACAAATCGTTAAAATGCAGATGGATATGGGCATTACGAAGTTTAAGTGTTCCACTATTGCAGAGGCTAAAATGCTGGTTGATTCTGGATGCAATGACATTGTACTTGCCATGCCTACAGTAGGCCCTGCACAATTTATGACCTTAAAATTAAAAAGAGAACATTCAAAAATCAAACTGGGCGCACTCATCGATAATAAAAGTCAAATTAAATCATGGAAAAATCATTTAGAGAAGAATGAATCTGTAGATCTGTTTATCGATATCAATGTAGGCATGAACCGCACAGGAATAGACATAGAAAGTGCAAAAGAATTATATTCTGATCTTTTATTTGACAAACAATTTAACATAAGAGGCTTACATGTATATGATGGTCACAACAGGAGATCAACAGTTACTGATAGGGCAAAACAAGTAGAAGAGGAGTATGACCCCGTTCAAAAATGGTTGCAAGTCATAGACCCCAATGATAACTTAGAAGTAATCTGTGGGGGTAGTATAACTTTTCCTTGTCATGCACGTGATGGGAGGCGTACGCTCTCGCCTGGCACCACTCTACTCTGGGATGCTGGGTATGGCACACATTTTCCTGACATACCAATGAAGCCCGCTGCAATACTTATTACGAGAGTAATTAGCTTGCCAGATAATAATCTTATTTGCCTAGATCTCGGACATAAATCTATAGGATCAGAGATGCAAGACAAAAGAGTAATATTCCCACAATTGGCTGATTATAAGCGAGTTGGACACAGTGAGGAGCACCTCGTATTACAACTCAAAGACACCTCAACTTTCATGATAGGAGATGTCATTTATGGTATCCCTTGGCACATATGTCCTACCGTAGCACTTCATGCAGAAGTAGTAGTCATTGAAAAAAATGAAGTCATAGATTATTGGCCTGTTGTGGCAAGGCATAGACACTATAGGTTATCGTGACAAAACTGAAAATTGTAAATGAATGTGAGATGAATTGGCTTTATGATATTACTTCTTAACTCATGTTCTATTTATCCCTAAAAGAACTTTGTCTTGAAAATTTAAAAAATGAATAAGTACTCAATATTGTTATCATCATAGAAAGACTGAAGGCCTTTAAGCTGATAACCTAGGGCAATGTCCTTGGCATTAATAATATTTACAAAAAAAAACTTAGGTCATCGCAGCCTTTAACACAAATGTATTGTATATCATTATAAATCAACTAACAATTAAAAGATGCCCGCTGCAAAAGATGCGGAATTTTACATATTAATTGCTCGGTGTAGTAAAAGAAATCGTCAAGCACAGAACGAACTTTACAAATTGTATTTTTCGTATGGGATGAGTATATGTACACGTTATGTAAATGATCGATCTGCAGCTATTACTATACTCAATGATGCTTTCCTGAGAATATTTAATAACCTAAATACGTATAATACAGAATTGGATTTTAAACCATGGTTTAAAACAATAGTAGTAAGAAGTGCCATTAATTATCTTAAAAAGATGAAAAAATACAAATTGGAGATGAATATTGACAATGCTAAAACAATATCTACTAATGAGGATTTTCTATCTAAATTTAACTATATAGAATTGCTCGAAATGATACAATCCCTGACATTAGCTTACAGAACTGTTTTTAACATGTATGTTATTGATGGATATAAACATAATGAAATAGCTAATACTTTGGGAATTACTGTTAGTACTTCTAAGTCAAATTTGACAAGGGCCAAACAAAAGCTTAGAGAATTGATATCAAAAAGAAATAAAGACTGAAAATGGCTATTAAAGCGCCGCATGATGATGAGTTAGAACGTCTGTTTCAGCAGGGAGCAGAACGATATGATATCGATTATGACCCACAAGCTTGGAATCTGATGGAAATCTTATTGGATAAAAGAAGAAAAAAAATATTGATCTATTTCGGTTTAGGGGCAATGTTTTTCTTGGCGATAGTGGGATATTTCGCAATCGATTTTGCTGAAAAAATTAACAGTAACAATGAGGATGTCACCACCAGTATTGAAAAAAATATTGATGGATTGAAGATTTCTTATCAGCAAAAAAATCAAGAGGACTCAATAGATGCACTAGAAATTGAATCTAATAATAATAAAATAATAGGACTGTCACCAAACACCATAAATCAAAATATACCTGAGAAGGAAAAATTAAAAAATACTACAGGTCAATTCAAACCTATATATGGGGATAAGCGCCTCACAACATACAGGAAAGGCCAGGTAAATGATCATTCAATATCGTCAGGGAGTCAATACAAAAAAGAGGAGGTAAATGACAATTTCATCTCAAATAAATTATTGCTAAACGATAATTATATAACTACAAATAGAGGAAGTAAAGCACATATTAACACAAATAATACGATTGCCTCTTTTGCATCTTTGGATGTTCTGTGCATTGATCCACTGCTGATTGATTTATCAGAAATTGAAATGACATCAGAATTTGTAGATCCAGATATTAGTAATGAGATAAAGAATTATTTCTATATCGGGCTAGTTCTCGGTGCTGAAAAATCCAACACCATCAACAATGGGTTTAGTAGTCTCGATTATAATTTTGGAATAGAATCAGGTGTTAGTCTTAGTAATCATCTCCATATGAAACTGAATGGTACTTATATTGCTGATGCATATGTGGCAAGTAAAAATGACTACAGACCACCTAAAGGATATTGGAGTACTAGTGGTGCGCCAGATCAGACTTTTGCTCAATGTAACATGATTGAAGTTGGATTAGGAATGCAATATTCTTTGTCAGAACCACATACATCTGGATTTTATTCAGGCATTGGCATCACTACTTTGTTCATGCTGAAAGAAGAATACTACTACATGTACAAAGACCCTTCTAAAAGCTGGAAAGAAACTTTTGTCAATGGTGGCAATACTTTATTAAATAGTATAGAAATTAGTTTTGGTTATAATAAATACTTGTCTAACCGAATTTCCATTTCTTTAGAACCATATGCTCGGATTCCTCTAAATGGAATCGGTCATGGCAATGTATTATTAGGCTCAGCAGGTCTAAGAGTAACAGCTAAATGGCAAACTCGATAAAGAAAGGTTGACTCCATTCATGAAATTTCTCAATATTCACGCTCTTCCAAATGAAATTCAATTGTAACTACTTAGATGGGTACTGTTGAGACCTGTCTGCCAAACAGGCAGATAAAAAGTTGTTATTTTTTTGATAGAACTCATTTTTGAGGGATAGCAGAGCTAAGGCGAAAAAAATAGCTGAAATATGGTAGAAAAAAACTTTTTTATCCCAAAATTGGCTCCACCTGAATAGTTACATTCAATTAATTTACTCCAGCACCAATTTCGAACTTCAAAACTAATATTGTGATATTTCATTTAAATCCGAGTCAAGAATTCTGACCCAACAATTCTTGTAAAATAACAACGAGCCTGCCAAAATGGAATATGACCTTTTTAAGAATATTCTCACTTGCACGCATCCTTTGACCACTATTGGTTGTAGTGTTTAATATACTCATGACATTTAGGTTTTCGAAAAATTTAGAGTAATTGATATAGATGTACTAGACATCCCAATTAAAGTTTGAATTTTTAAGATGCCTACAATTAAAAAATATTTTTGAAAATTATTTGGTACTACTTTATTTCTAAATTCTTTTTAAATAAATTCCAAAACAATCTCATATGAAAAAATATCAACTATTCGCAGGGTTAGCAATTGCCTTTTTACTCGTATCTTTTTCAGGAAACCCTCCTGTTGGAAATACAGGAGCTCCTTTCGACAATACATGTTCCCAGTCAGGCTGTCATACAGGAACGAGTACAATAATGGGATCAGTAAACATAACTGGGATTCCAGATGATGTAGAACCGGGAATGACCTATCCATTTAAAGTCGTATTACAAGTAACAGGAGGGAGTGCATCTAGAGGAGGATTTCAGATGGTTGCAGTAAATGACAATAACAATAATAATAGCGGAACAATACAAAATATTGGCTCAAATACAGATTTAGATTCTAAGAATGGACGTACCTACTTAGATCATCAAAATGCTAAAAATTTTAATGGCTCTACCGTTGAATACAATGCAGAATGGGTAGCTCCTCAGGTGATGGAATCTGAATCGACTACATTTTATGTTGGTGCTATTCTGGCAAATGGCAATGGATCTACTTCTGGAGATAGATTTGTTCTAAATTCATTATCAGTCAACGTAGTTGTTCCAAATATGTGCGAAGTTGGAGGAGGCACCCTCGTTGGAGGCCCATTTGAGTTTTGTGCGGGAGACGGTCAAGCAGATAAAATAGCGTTGAATGAAATTACCCTTACAGACAATAACGGGAGTAATTCCAGATGGGTAGTCACAGATGAAAATGGTAAAATACTGGGATTGCCAGTAAATGATTTTACAGATGTGGATTTTGATGGAGCAGGTGCAGGCACCTGTAGTGTTATGCATTTGAGCCATGAAGATGATTTGACAGGATTGGAAATGGGAGCCAACATATCAGGCTTACAAGGATGCTTTGAATTTTCTAATTCTATATCAGTAGTAAGAGTAACATCTGGCGGTGTCTGTCCACCACCACCTGAAACCTTCACCTTCGTTGCTACCTTAGCAGGAAGCCAAGAAGTGCCAGCTTTTAATTCTCCAGCAATGGGTACGATTACCGGAGTATTAACAGGCAATAGTTTGTCAATAAGCGGTTCTTTCAATGGGTTATCAGGAGATTTTGCAGCGAATATAGCTGGAGGGTCGCATATCCATATGGCTCCAGCAGGGAGGAATGGAGGAATAGCACTTACACTTACAGTATCACTAGATGCAGACGCAAAAGGCGGTAGTTATCAAGCAGAAGACAATACTTTTGATCTGACCGATGAGCAAGCACAAAATCTAAAAAACAGATATTACTATGTAAATATACATACAGCAGCAAGTAATTCTGGCGAGCTCAGGGGTCAGTTGCTTCCACAATCAGACAGCTATCTGGCTACAAGCCTTTCGGGATCTAACCTTCCCCAACCTACTGGAAGCGAAGGAGTGGGCAATATAGTAATAGAAATCAGTGGTACAACTATGACAGTGACAGGTGGATTCACCGGTTTGACAGGTGACTTTGGAGTAGACATAGCGGGAGGATCGCATATACACAATGGAGATGCGGCCAGTAGTGGAGGAATAGAATTTGCGATGGCAGCAGACTTAGATGAAGACAAAAAAGGCGGCAAGTATACAGCTGCTAATAATACTTTTGAATTAACAATGGCTCAGGCAACAGCATTGGCAACTGGTCAAAATTATGTAAATATTCATTCGACAACAGTCAACTCAGGAGAAATAAGAGGACAGATACTGGGCATAGCCAATAAATATCCTACAGGAGGCTTTGGCATTACGGCACCTGTATCAGGGTCAACACTGGAGATAGCAGATGATGCCACAATAGCATTTTCTACAATGTGGAATAGCACAACAGATCCCGATGGAGACTTGGTGGTATATACATGGCAAATGTCATTTGATGAAGATTTTGCGAATATAGCATTGGAATCAAAAGTAGGTACAGCCACCACATTTGCCACTACTACAGATGTAATAAATGGAATGTTAGAGGCAGAAGGAGTAGCAGAAGGAGGCAGCGCAACAATATTCCACAGGGCAATAGCCTCAGATGGAAGTGTGAGCACAAAAGGCATGTCAGGATCATTTACGGCTACAAGAGCGATGGCACCAGACCCGAGTGACTGTAACCCACCATCAGAAATTGTATCTGAGGTTTTATCCGATCGTACATTCTCAGTAACATGGAGTAGGGTGTCTAACGCCAGAGCATATTTTATTAGAATTAGATTTGCTGGCAAAGAGAAGTTCTTAATTAGGGCAAGAGTTCGCGGAAGAAAAGTATTTGTTTTTGGGCCAACATCAAGGGCATACGAATTCCAAATACAGTCTGAATGTGAGGATGGAAGTCTTTCAGAGTATTCAGATATAATAACAGTGTCCACTGCTAAATCTTTAAGAGCAACTAATCCTATTTTCTATGATGGAAATGCAGAAGTTATACAATTAGGTATTTCAGGAATTGAAAAGTTGCGTATCAACCCTAATCCGGCATTTGACCATATGAATATTTCATATACTGGAAATGAAAATACCGAAATGATTTTATTCTCATTGGATGGTAAAGAGTTAGTAAGAAGAAGATTTAAGGCTGGCTATATAAATAAAAATGTTGACTTACAGCATTTTGATAGTGGTGTATATATTCTCCAAATAATTTCGGATAGTGGCCTTGTAAGAAATGAAAGGATAATCAAGATGAGGAGGTAGGTTTCTATAGTTGATGTCAGAATAAAATTAGTGAGTGTGGGCCCGATTTTGGGTCTGCACTTTTTTTATCTATTCCTTCTATCTCGGCTATGAAACACTTCAATTTGGGGTTGCATCTAGCTCTCAATATAAAACCTAGACCTTTTACAACATTGAATTCTGGTAACAACTCAGGTGGTGTGCTTTTGAGATAAAAAACTGCCATTTTATTGCTAGACACAGGCTATTTTTGAATTAATAGCGGCGCTATTGAGACATAAATTGCCGAAGTATAGTGATAAAAGAGCTTTTTTTAGCCAAAATTGATACTACTTGAGTAGTTACAAAACTACTTACAAATGATTCCAGCCCTGAGCCTTCAGTGGAAATATATTCCCACCAGTGGTATGCAGTTTTATACCATCATTCACATCATTCATTTCGCCTATAATAGCTACACCTGGCATATATCTCACCTTATCTATGTCCTTAGGATCAATACAGAATAGCAACTCATAATCCTCTCCTCCGCTCAATGCACAAGTTATCGGATCCAGTCTAAAATCTATGGCCATCATCTGTGTCTCATCATGCATTGGGACTTTTCCTTCTTCTATGAAAGCTCCCAATTTTGATTGTTTACAAATGTGCATTATATCTGACGAAAGGCCATCAGATACATCTATCATTGCCGTTGGTTTTAGGCCATTATTTTTAAAGAACTCTATTGTATCCTTTCTTGCCTCAGGTTTGAGTTGTCTTTCTATAAGATATTGATGTTTGTTCAATTCTGGCTGAACCCCAGGATTGTCAATATAGAGTCGTTTTTCTCTTTCCAGTATCTGTAGACCCAGATATGCAGCTCCTAAATCTCCAGTTACACATATCACATCTCCATTTTTTGCTCCACTCCTGTATACCACATCGTTTTCATCAGCTGTACCATAAGCCGTGACGCTGATAATCAGCCCTTTGAGAGATGAGGTAGTATCACCGCCTATAAGATCTACATTGTAAAATTCACATGCCTTTTTTATTCCTTTATATAGTTCTTGCATCGCGGCGGTGTCATATTTGCTCGAAATTGCAATAGACATTGTGATATGACTGGGTATGGCATTCATGGCATAAATATCTGAGAGGTTAACCACCACTGATTTATAGCCCAGATGCATTAAAGGACTATACATCATATCAAAATGAATGCCTTCAACAAGCATATCGGTGCTGATTAGTACTGCTTTGTCTCCTCTCTTTATAACAGCAGCATCATCACCAATCCCTTTTATTGTATTGGCGTTGTTTGATACAAAACTATTGGTTAATTCGTCAATAAGACCAAATTCGCCCAGTTCTTTGATGTTTTTTTCCTCCAATTAATATTTGTCTGAATAAGTAAAATTATAAGTCTTGGTTATTTGCTTTTGGTCTTACTTTCGATTTCTTCATAGTCTACAAACTCACCCGGTTGTGTTGGGTTACTTTGAGAATCATCACTTGATTTTAAAAATTTTCCTCCATTGATAATCAGTCTGTACATCATAAAAAGGAGTATTGCTATGGATATGAACTTAGTCACTTGAAATGAATTTTAAAATCTAAAATATGAGGACAAAGGTAAGACATATGAACTTGCCATGGTATTTCAAGAATAAAAAATATACACCTGCTGAACAGGTACAAAAATTTCATTAAAAATGAGTAAACCACGTGGATTCTTTTCAGGCCTATCTGCGATTCAAGTAGGTAAAACTTTAGTATTTTTTAATGAGGAAAGGCTCATTTGAGCCCTAGTATTACTAACCTATTTGTGACTACTCAGGTGGTGTGCTTTTGAAATTAATAAAAATTACATTTTTTTGATAGACACAAGCTATTTTTGCATTAACAGAAACCCAGAGTTGAAGCTGAAGGGTTCATATGATTATAAAAAATAGACGATAATCGGTACATACGACCCCGACAGGGTCGAATTTCTTCAATACAATAATACCCTACAATTATTAAATCCCTACAGGATTCATAGATATCCAGTGGTTACTACTCAGGTTAAAATATCTGGCATGTATAAATCAGGCCATCATGTCTTCTGTACCCTAAGGTCTGTTTGTGATACTTTGAGAAAAAGTAATCTCAATATGCACTCAACTATGATGCAAATAGTCCAAACTTAATTCTCTTTTAATGGTACCTGAGTAGTCACCCCTATTTTATTAGATAGTGTCTGAATGAAAATTCATCAAAACTGGAAGTAGGGAACTTCTCAGGTAGTGTGTTTTTAAGATAAAAAATTACTGATTTATTGCTAGACACAGGCTTTTTTTATATTAATAGCAGCGCTATTGTATAAGTACTCAATATTGTAATGATCATAGAAATGCTGAAGGTTTTTTAAGTTGAACAACCAAAAATAACGCCCTTGGTTGAATAACGATTGTTGTGATTTGGCGGCATTTTTGATCAAAAATGATGACAAATTTTTCTGGTTACACAAAATCTGGAATACTTACACTTTTGTCAATAAAAATTGTGACAAATCGACAACTTGAAATGCACTAAAATTGACCCTTCTTGAGTAGATACATGAATGAAAGTTTTCATTCAGACACTAAGTAGTAAATTATTAAGTATTTCTGAATTTTTTAATCGTTCTTACCACTACAGGAGGTAATACATCATTTATTAGATTTACCAGATTGTTATATCGCTTCATTTTAGGATCATCTATACCTTTTCTATCAGCAAAAGTAGTAGTGATTCTGCCTTGCTGAGAGGCTCCTACTTCACCACTAGGTCTGCCATTGCTATAATAATAAAGCGCTAAGGATTTTCTACTTCTGTCTTCGGGACAATTTAATTTGTCAGGATGACCATGCCAAGAATCACCTGTAGTAGTAAATAGTGCCATTCTATTAAAGTATGGGGCGATTTTAGTAATTGATTTGCTCATGTCCCGTTCCCACAGCTCAAAATGACCACCAAATTTATCATCCCAATCTTTATTGAGATAGACCAGAATATTTAGCCTTCTGTCGAGATTCATTTTTCTGTTTTTATGAAAATCAACATGAATTTTCAAAAATCCACCTCTTTTAATCTGATGAAATCCTCCTCCTTCAAAATATGGATCTGGTATGAGAGGCTCTTCAATCCCTGTCAAATTTTGTAAAAATTCAAGGAATGGTTGAGAATTTAGAAAATGGGCAAGTCGCTTCGTATTTGGGCCAAAAGAATACTCTCCTTTTGAGGCATATTTGTCCTCATTAGGGTTATTATAATATATTTTGTCCTTTTTTTTGTCCAAATCAGGGAACTCCTCCAAAACCTGATCAAGAAAAGCAGGGTTTAAAAAATCATCAAAATGAATATTCGGAAATGGAGGATTTGTATTATAAGCTTCCCTATGAGCAGCGGCTACTTCTTGTAGATTGGCATACTTTTTATTGAGAATTTCCATGAGTTATACCTTTTTCTTTTTAATAATATAGATTATCGAACTTGCTTTTTTTACATTAATTAAGCCATAAAGAAATGACATTCCTCCTACTGCAACCATTTTGAACACATTTAATATCGGATTACCGTTGCGATATTTATTTGTAAGTAGAGTATTAAAAAAAGGGTCAAGAGGCATCATCTTCATCTGTGTTATTTCAAAATGATGTTTTTCAAATAAATGACCAACACTCTCTGATGAAAAATGCCACAAGTGGCGCGGCACATCCCATCCGTTCCAATATTTTTTATAAATGCTCACTTCCAGAGCTCTGTAATTAGGTAAAGCTATCACCAAATGCCCATCATGACTGAGCAGCTCACTTAATCGGCTCACCACCTTATCTAAATCAAATAAATGTTCCATCACATGCCATAGCGAGATCATGTCAAACTTTTGAGATAACTTAGGGCTGTACAGGTAATGATCAGGGTGAACATCAATACCAAAATTATTCTTAGCATATGTTCTAGCTCTTTCATTCATTTCAATCCCAGTGGCGGTAAATCCCTTACTTGACATGAAGTTTAGAAAATGACCGCTTCCAGCCCCGATGTCGAGAATACTACCTTCTTTAGCCAGTTTCTTAATGATGCCATATTTATAACTAAACATAAAATCACGAGCCCAACTGTACATTTTAGAAAATAAATCTGTCTTTCTGTTAGAATGCTCCAAATAATCATCAGACTTATAATAATGACCAATATTCTCCCCCAATGGAGGATCAACAGTGAATATAAGAGTACAATTGGGACATTTTTCAAGAGAGAACGTCTCATGGGTGATTTTATAATCGTCTAATTCATAGACAGATTCAAATTCAGTGTTACCACAAACAGGACAATTTTTCAAATTCGTACTATTTTTTTAAATAGATGGCCAAGATAAATCGTTATTAGCAGAATGTAGCCAAAATAAATCTTTAGATTTGATTTTTTTTAATGTGTATTCAAAGAAATATCAATGACTTAGACAATAGTCGATTTTCGATTAATATACATCGTATTTGGATTTTCGGAATTTTTAAAAAGATTGTTTTTCTCATATCGCTACAAAATTTTCAAGCATAGCAGGGGTTATGGTTTAAATTTTTAACGTAGATATGGAGAAAAAGTCTGCGCTCCTCTGGTAAAAACAGATAAAAACCGAAAATTCATATGTGATGAGTATAACTCTTAGTCATTAAGTGAATTTTCAAGATATCAGACCAAAATATGAAAAGTTATAAAAACGCCGAAAGAATAGCTGCCTTAGCAGTGTTTATCATTTCATTTATTGTTTTTTTCCTATCAGCAGAACGCACAGGCAGTCTTTGGGACTGTGGTGAGTTTATCTTAGGTGCTTACAAACTTCAAGTAGTACACCCTCCTGGGGCGCCATTATTTTTATTGGTGGCAAGACTTTTTGCTGGCTTCGCTGATATGGTATCTAGCAACCCTGCTGATATTGCTTTTGCGGTTAACCTCCTCTCGGGTCTTTGTTCGGCAGCCCTTTCTACTTTTGTGGCTTTAGTCACTATGATGATAGGAAGAGAAATAATATCTAATGACAACAAACTTTCATCAGGAGAACTTCTTGCTTTGACAGGTGCGGGTATAGGTGCAGGATTAACAACAGCATTCTCAAGCTCCATATGGTTTTCAGCTGTAGAAGGGGAAGTGTATGCTATGTCTACCTTCTTCACTGCTTTGACTCTTTTTGCTGTAGTTAAATGGTACTATTTACCTAATACTGCTAAGAGTGACAGGTGGTTGGTATTTGCTTGTTATAGTGCAGGGCTTTCCATTGGAGTCCACTTATTAAGTCTTTTGACCTTTCCTGCATTGGCCCTATTTGTATATTTTAAAAAATATAAAAAACACTCCCTTTTTGGAGGAATAGTAAGTATGGGTATAGGAGCATTGACCATACCTCTCGTCCAAAAACTAGTTATAGTTGGTATTCCCACTTTGTGGTACATGGTTGAGATGCCTTTTGTCAATACTTTTGGGCTTCCTGTAAATTCCGGAATAGTAGGTGTGATTTTGATTCTTATAGGGATATTCTACTTTTTATTTAGACATGCAAAAAAGAACAACAAACCCATCATGCAATTGGCTACGATGGCTACTCTTATGACTGTAATAGGCTATTCCACTATAGGCATGGTAGTAATCAGGGCCAATGCCGATACTCCTGTGAATATGAATGTACCTTCTGATATCACCAGGCTACTACCTTATATTAACCGTGAGCAATATGGCGAAAGACCATTGGTATATGGGCCATATTACGGAGCATCTCCTGTATCATATGATAGAGAAAAGAGAAAAGGACTGGTTGATTTCCCCCCCTTTAATACTGGTAAAAAATCACAGGAATATGTATACGTTGACGAAAAAATAACTCCAAAATATGCGGCCAAAGACAAAACTCTATTTCCAAGAGTAGTAGACGGCTCCATGGGCAGACCCGCACTATATAAACAATGGGGAGCAAGTGATGGCAAACCATCATTTTTATTTAATGTTTCTTATTTTTTAAGATATCAGGTTAACTGGATGTATTTCAGATACTTCATGTGGAATTTCACGGGAAGGCAAAATGGAAATCAAGGTTATCAGCCTTGGAATGAATCTGACGGACAATGGGAATCGGGTATAAAATTTATAGATGAAGCAAGGCTTTATAATATGGATAAATTGCCAGATGCTATGAAAAGGCATAAAGCCAATAATCATTACTATTTCATTCCTCTAATTCTTGGATTCATAGGAGTATTTTTCCATTTAAAAGAAAAGAAAAAAAGCTTTTTATCTTTAGCCGCTTTGTTTCTCATTACGGGTATTGGAATAATCATTTACACCAACCAACCTCCAAATGAACCACGTGAAAGAGATTACGTGCTAGTGGGTAGTTTTTTCACCTTTGCCATTTGGATAGGATTAGCAGCATTGGCATTATTTAACCTCTTGCGAGAAAAGGTGAAACTAGGAGCCGTGCCAGCAGGGGGTATAGCAACAGCTATTGTACTCGCTGCTCCAATGATTATGGCATTTCAAAATTTTGACGATCACAGCAGAGCAGAACACAGTGGATCAAGAGATTATGCCAATAATTTTCTTCAGAGTGTAGATGCTAACTCTATTATTTTTACTTACGGAGATAATGATACTTATCCGCTTTGGTATGCTCAGGAAGTAGAAGGAATAAGAAGAGATGTGAGAGTGGTAAATTTATCTCTTATTGCCGTAGATTGGTATATTAATAAATTACGAAGTAAACAAAATGACAGCCCTCCAATAAAACTCACCGTTCCAACAGAATCCTATCGTGGGAATAAGAGAAATCAGATACCATTTTATACTCCAAATGGTGATCAAACTATGGATTTAAGAAATGTGCTGAAATTCATAGGAGGAAATAATCAACTGGGTACAAGCAATCAAAATATGCAATTTGAATCCTACGTACCCACGCACAAATTAATAATACCTACTAATTATGCAGCCTTAAATGGGCTTGGGATACCCAATGACTCTAGTGTAAATATTGCTCCTTCTATAAATATAGACATTAGTAACATGGGGTCATGGCTCACAAAAAATGATCTTGCAGTAATGGATATCATAGGCTCCAACATTTGGGAGCGACCTATATATTTCGCCACCACATGTCAGAATAGCAAACTATTAGGCCTCAATGATTACATGCAATATGAAGGCCTGGCTCTGAGAATAGTCCCTATAAAAACACCGAGTAATAAATCTCTTCAAATATATGGTAGCGGACGAGTGAATGCCGATAAGGCATATGATAATATTATGAACAAATTCAAATGGGGGAATTTTGACAAGAAGGAACTCTTTGTAGATAATTCTTACGCCCCTGCTGTACAATCACACCGATTTATATTTTTACGCACAGGTGAACAATTAATTAATGAAGGTAAAAAGGATAAAGCCATAGCACTGGCCAATAAATATTTCGAAGCTTTCCCGAATATGAATTTTCGATATAATGCAAGTTCGGCCAGTATGATACAAATTCTGCTGCAAGCTGGAGATTCAGAAAGTGCTAAGAAACACATCAGAATTTTAGGGCAAGAAACAGCACAATTCATGACTTTTTATGATAGTATTGATCCTGCTACAGTGAGGTCCAGTTTTCAGCAAGATCATAACAGTAGAAGATCAGCAGTGATGCAAACATTGGCTCTTGCACAATCTACTGGGGATCAAAGTTTTATACAAGAAATGAATGAGCTGGTAGGACAGTTTAGCCAGCAAGGAGTACCAAACTAAAGGGCTATAATTGAGTCCACTCCGGAAACAGACATTTTTCACAAAATGAGTTGTTTTGGATGA
>JAZGFD010000015.1:0-13183 GCA_036479115.1 Saprospiraceae bacterium
TTCTTTTGGCGATCTTTATATTTTTTTCAATTAGCTGATACTCAGGCATCACCGAATCTCAATAAATGTAAATCTCATCCAAAACAACTCATTTTGTGAAAAATGTCTGTTTCCAGAGTGGACTCAATGTTTAAAATACACAAACATTCTCCCAAAATTTTTACTGTCTTTATCAAGCCGATGATACTTTTTTTTGATTTCCTTGCTTTGAAGAAACCTAAGTACTTTCTTTTTAAGTTGTCCACTGCCTTTACCAGAAATAATTTCGACCTCCTTGATTCTTTTTTCAATGGCTTCTTCTATAACATCATTAAGAGCTTTATCAATGAGCCATCCTTTGTTATAGATGTCGTGTAGGTCTAATTTAAGTTTCGCCATAAGGCAAATATAAAAACCCATACAATAAAAAGGGCGCTAAGTTGCTGATATGTCATTGTTCATCAGCCATATCATAAAGCTCCTTCCTGTCAGCTATATCTATCACTTCCCAAGTATGATCATGTAGTAGTTTTACACTGGCTATGTAGTAATAAGGAAGAGATTTACCCCATTCATCAGGGCTCACCATTGAAATGAGCCACACCAAATTCAATTTTCGTTTATATAAAAAATAAAATCTACCAATGATAGGTTGTATACCACAATCAGCTTCGTATATTTTCTCTGACACTTGTATGCGATCATGAATATCTTGAGCCTGTGATATTAAAAGCTCTACCTGTTCTTTGATCTGGGTAAGATGCACATCTGTCTGTTCATACATAGCAGACATGCCCAACCCTTTGATTTTGCCCTTGTCCAGAGGTTTGATAATAGCTGATCCTACAGTATGAGCATAGGGCATTAAGTGGGGAGCATCGGCTATATTATCTTTGTCAATGGGATTGATAGTACGTTTTTTCTTTTTTTTCATATATAGTGACTTGATGCAAAATCATCAAAATTAATAATGAATCTTTTAGCAATAGTTTCATTTTTCTCAACTCACTGAGGCTCAGGTATCACTGAATTTCAATAAAAGTGAAATGCTCATTAAAACTAATTTTTTTTTGCAAAAAAAATCAATTCTCACTAAGCCACAACATAAAACTAAAGGTGACTACTCGGGTGGTATCAATTTTGGCTAAAAAAAACTCTTTTATCGCTATACTTCTGGGAAATAGGGAGAATAGGGAGAATAGGGAAAGTTGGGGGGTGCAATTCAATTTGTCGCATTGAAGAAAAAAACCCATAGGGGTTTAATATTTGTAGCCACGAGTTACACAACTCGTGGTTATTGGATAGGCTATTTATACATCAAACCAAAAATTGACTGCGGCTGAGTAGTTACAAATTAAACCATTAAGGAATAAATTTTGACGTCAAAGTCAGCTTATATTTGCGAAGGGCATACAGATATGTGGTACATTTTTTTTAGCATTTACTTTCTAATTCTTCTTCCTGATGCCGTCTTAGAATTGTACTTTATATTCTTAGCAGTTTTAATATCTACAAGCAATCCCGCAAAAGCACTTTCAGAATTAGTGCTATAGACTACCTTGCCGTAAGTCACCTTCCCCCTGCGACGATCCCAGTCTTTAGCAAGAAGAACATATTTGTCTTTGTTTTTAGGATTAGGCCCAAACATGAGGAAATGATCTTCGTCAGAATCAAAACTCACAGCATATTTATTCTTCTTTGGAATGAAGAGAACTACTCCTGGGGTATTCTTTTTTATTATTACTTCTTCGACCTTGCTATCGTCTTCTATTCTTATTTTACCATTCTTAATCTGAGTATCGTCTTTTTTTAACTTACGCCAAAGCACAATATCTTCGGACAAATAAAATTGGATTTTTTTAATTTCCGCATTGTTCCATTTGTATTCGTCTACCATTTCTTGATTAAAATACCTCAGCCCTCTATTACATGATGTGATAAAAGTTATTCCAATTATTAAGAAGAAAAATATTGTTGTTTTACTAATTTTCATAAACCACATTTGTTAAACAACATCAATATATAAGGTAATGAAGTGAAGCTGCATTAGGCTTAAATTTTTTTTAACCTAAAAAAGACATAATTAGGAAAAGGTTAACGCTGTAAAGGAATATTCATCTAGATGAAATAACTATCTTTCAAAAAAAGAGGGATATAATACATGAAGATAAAACTCTAGGTATCTTTATATCCATTATTACTCTGATTTTAGTTAAAATTGTATTGAATTTATTTTTCAATAAATAATCGAATAAAATACACCATATGAAAACTGCATTAAAAGTCTTACTTTTTGCTTTTGCAGCTGCAACGATGATGACATCATGCATTAGCAAAACAGAATTTGAATCTCTTCAAGCTGAATTAGTAAATGCCAAATCAGATCTTAGTCAAAATAATTTGGATCTCAAAGATCAAATAAGAAAGCACAATGTATGTGAACAAGAACTCAGCAGCGCCAAAACGACTATTGGTTCTAAAAATGATCAAATTAGTGACCTGAAAGACCAGATAGCAGATCTCAGAATGGTAAGAGATAAAACAGTAGAACAAGTAGGAGACCTTACCGTCCTTACCCAATCAGCAAATGATAATATCAAAGAAACATTATCCCAATTAGAAGGTAAAGACAAGTACATACAATTGTTACAAGCAGCTAAAACAAAATCAGACTCTGTAAACCTTGCCCTTGCTGTAAACCTCAAAGATGTATTAGAAGATGGTATAGAAGATCGCGATATAGAAATTTCTGTTGATAAAACTGTAGTGTATATCAATCTAAGTGATAAAATGCTTTTCAGAAGCGGAAGTAGCGATATTACCCCTCGGGCAAATGAAGTACTAGGTAAAATAGCAAGAATAGTAGAATCCCGCCCAGAGGTGGAAGTAATGGTAGAAGGCCACACTGACAATCTACCTATAAGCCGTACTTGCTATACTGACAACTGGGATTTGAGTGTACTCAGAGCCACCTCCGTAGTAAGAGTACTTCACAATCAGTTTGGCGTGCCATCGAGTAGATTGGTAGCTGCCGGAAGAGGAGAACATGTGCCATTGGTAACCAATGATACATCACAAGGAAGATCAGTGAACAGGAGAACACGAATCATCATTCTGCCTAAGGTGGATCAATTTTATGACCTTCTCAATCCCAACAAAGTACCGAATTAGCAGATTTATTCATCAAAGAGTAACTACATCAAAGAGCTATTTTTTAGAATAGCTAAGTGACTCAATAGTATTGCTTGTAACTACTCAGGTGGTGTGCCATTCAGTGGGAAAAGAGCCTATTTTAACCATAATTGATACTACCTGAGTAGTTTCGTCTACTTTAGGCTATTTATTTTTAATAAAAGATTCTCCGCCTACATGAAAATTGTAATTCTAGGTGATTGCATAACTTCCCAAAATGCGGGAATACATTATTTTGCAATTCAATGGATTAAAAGAGTCATTGATCGGTATGCAGGTCATGAGTATACTCTTGTAGCAAGTGAGAAAGTAGAAGAACTCCGAGTAAATCAAATTATAATCCCTATTAATAAATATATCCCCTTGCATCTTAGGTGGAGACAGATTTTTACTATCCCCCGCATAGTCAATAAAATGAACCCCGATTGGGTGATTGAAATGGCTCATTTTGGCCCATTTGCAATATCAAAGCAAATAAAGAGAGCTACAGTAATTCATGATCTTACTCCTATTCTTTTTCCACAATATCATGATTGGATCAGTGTATTGATGCATAAAATATTATTGCAAAAAATAATAAAAAGAGCGGATGCAATTATTACCAATTCAGAATGGAGTAAAAAGACAATCATAGCGTACTCTAAAATTAGAAGTGAGAAGATAATAGTGAACTATCCTACTGTAGAATTATATAATGACATACCTCGTCAGAAAAAGGGTAGTGTTATTTTGAACATAGGAACAATAGAACCACGTAAAGACCAACTCACACTTATTAAAGCTTTTGTATCCTTGTCATACCGATACGATGATTTAACCCTTCAAATTATTGGAAAAAATGGGTGGAGGAATAACGATTTTTGGCAATTTTTGGAAAACCTTCCAAAAACTACAAGGTCGAAAATTACTATTTATGATTATTTATCAAGAAAAAATGTAGAATTACTTTTATCTCAAGCTAAAATATTTGTGTTTCCATCATTAGCAGAAGGATTCGGAATGCCCATTTTAGAGGCCATGTCATATGGGATTCCGGTAGTACTATCAGATATATCAATACACAGAGAAGTAGCCCACGATGCCGCATTGTATTTTAACCCTATGGACAGTCAAGGCCTTGAAAAAAAACTAGAAAATATTTTATTGGATATAAAATTAGAAGAAAATATGTCGAACAGATCACATGAAAGACATGAAGAGTATGAAGAAATTGATATTAATGTTGACTTTTTAAATATTACATCATGATCTTGCTGAGATGTATTGATAAAAGGGAATGAATAAATTAAACAATGCACACTAGAGAAGTTATATATTATGCAGAGCTCGTTGAAGTGAACTTTTTTGATTTTGTGCGTTATCGGAGTGGGCTCAAATTTTTATTTTTGGCTACCATCTTGGAGAGGTCGAATGTGTTTCATATTGGTTCCTTTTATTCTCCCACTATCTTAAATTTACGCTCTATAGTGTTACCATACTGATCCGTACAAAGCAAAGCATATCCTCCTGCCCTTCCATCTAGTGACATAGTATGAAAATTTCGGGTGACACCAAGATAGTTGCCATTGAGATGCCAAAATACTTCTGCTTTTGGGTCAGTGTGTTCGAGCTGAGCGATTACCTCTTGGCGAGCAGCGTTTAAGTCTCTTGGGATAAATATGCGCTCATCAGGGTTTGGATATATTAGTTCCAATTGTTCATTATTACCATTACCATTATTACATTCAGGGTGTAAAAATGGCATTGCAGCTGCGCTGTAGTGCAATCTTGAATAATACTTTGATACAAGAGGAGATAATTTTAAAATTGACGACTTAATGGCTTTCTCCATAGGATAGCAAGTACGATTTACCGTATATTCTCCAGTTTCATCTGTCCAGATAGATTGGTGATACTGACATACAGGTGACCTATTGCTTGATTTACTCATCCATTGTGATTCTTTATTTTGGCAATATACTGATGGCAACATGCCAGATGTACTACAAACCTCTATCTCATCCATATCATCATAAGGTATCGCCCACCAACTGTCATCAAGTGGAAGAATATCCAATACGTCAAATAAGATCTTGCCTGCTGTGGAAACCCCAATGATTTCATCTATTCCTTCACCATCTGCATTGCCTACCCATACACCTACAGTATATTGAGGATGAGTACCAATAGCCCATGCATCCCGATGCCCATAACTTGTGCCAGTTTTCCATGCTATCCTTTTTGATGAAGCGAACATCTCCCAATCGCCAAAACCATTAGGCCTTAATACATTTTTCATTGCGGTAAACGTGTGATGAATACTCGAAGCCGAAAAAGATTGATAAACTCCTTGCCCCCTAGTTTTTGACCCCTTTCCCTCACTCCTCTTCTCCACATACTTCAAGCCAGAGAAACCTTCCAATGAATATTTTCCTTTATTTCTATCATATTCAAAAAGTTGTCTTCCCATGTGAGCATAGGCCGTAGTCAGTTCATCCAGCCTAACTTCTGCACCTCCTAGTATCAATGACAGGCCATAATGACCTCCGCTTTTATTTACTGTATTAAGCCCGATATCATTTAGCTTTCGTCTAAACTTGTCTACTCCATATTGTTGTAACATTAGTACAAAAGGAATATTAAGTGACTGGCTCAATGCTTTATTTGCAGGAAGAACCCCAGTATATGATTCATGATAATTACGAGGACTGAAACCATCGATAAACACCGGCACATCTTTCACAAACGACTGTGGAGTGATCGCTCCTTCTTCGATCATAGCGGCATATAGGAAAGGCTTTAAAATGCTGCCGCTACTGCGGTGTGCCTTTATCATATCTACATCTTTTTCTTCTGTAGTAGAAGGCACATTACCGGCATAAGTAACAATCTTTTGAGTACGTGTATCTAAAATTACAACTGCAGCATTGTGTATTCCTTTTACAGCAAATGACTCATAATGATAGTCAAGCAAGTCATTCACTCTTTTTTGTACTGTGGCATCTATAGTGGTTTTTGTACGACTTGTGTTTCCATCTTTTTTAGCTCTTGCTAAGAGATGAGGGGCGTGATGTGGCAAGCTATATAGTCCATAATTAAGAGTTTCTGAAAGTGCTAATTCCAAATCTAACTTATCGATTATCTCTTTTTTATAAAGCTTACGCAAAAGAAAATTGCGTTTTTTCAATAACCGATCAGCATTTTTGTCCATTCTTACTAACGACGGTGCATTTGGGAGTACACACAATGTAGCCATCTGCGCCCAACTCAGTTCTGATGGTCTCTTTTGATAATATCGCCACGATGCTGCTTCTAATCCTACCACATTGCCCCCAAATGGCGCATGAGCAGCATAGATGCGAAGAATGCCTTCTTTAGAATATTTGAATTCTAGCTTTATTGCTAAAAAGGCTTCTATGAGTTTTTGAGCCAAGTTCCGGCTGTTTCCTTTTCGTGACATTCTCATTATTTGCATTGACAATGTGCTGCCGCCAGATACTATTTTCCTTGCTTTTACATTTTGTTTTATTGCCCTTACAATTGCAATAGGATCAATACCAAAATGTGAATAAAATCTTTTGTCCTCATAGGTAGTAATACACGCTATAAAATGTGTGGGTAGGTCTTCCATCATCGGGAATCTCCATTGACCATCCTTAGCGATTTGGGCTGAAAGCAATACGCCGTTCTTGTCTTCTATAAGAGTACTATAAGGGTCATTGAGCAGAGAGGGGTTTAATGGTAATAAAAGAAAAAGGAGAAAGGCCGCCGAAAGAACAAGCACACTGATCTTTGCCAAACTGAAATGCCCAATGTATTTAGGCAGCAATTTTCGATGAATATTATCAATTTCCATTTTATATGGTTCAATTTTCTCTCTTATTGAAATTTTTTTGTTTCTCGTTAAAACAATTCGCTTTTTATTTATTCCCTTTAGATGTTACTACTTTTACTTTCATTCCTTTGGTCTTAGCCTGTATCTCATTGTCATACATGGCTTCGCAGCTTATAGGCGGAAGAAAATAATCTCCTTCGTAAGTTGCGGTCAACATGGTTTTGTACTCTTTTTTATTCCCAAGGTCAAAGAAAGTATATACTCTGTCATCTCTCACATCTCTGTATTCATAACTATCACCTTTCATGGCTTGGTCTACATTGCTAAGGCCTCCTGATTGTATTTCCCACCCCGATGGAAATATTTGGGTAAGGGCAATTTCATCAAGAATCTCTCCTCTGCTGTTTTGGTTTTTAACCGTTACATGTGCTATAAAATCAGTGCCTCGCTCCAATTCTGAAACATCAATTTTCGCTCCACTCATATTTGTATATTTCACATTAAGTGTGATATTTCTATTGTATGAATCTGACTCTAACACTTCATTTGGAGGCTTTTGCCCGCTCATGGTTATTCTAGCAAAAAGCACATCTTTTGAGTTGTTATTAATAGTCGCTACTCTATTTTTAGTTTTGTCAGCATTAAAAGAGTAGAGGTATACTGGCTTTTTATATTCTACGGTTTGGCTACCGCTATCTGCCACATCAAAAGTAAATTTCATATCATCCCTTTTATAAGTGCCTATATAGTCGGCCACTGCCAGAAGGGCATGTGACAGGGTCTGTGTGCTATACCATGAGTTACTGCTGAGTTTTTTTGCTATTCGTTTTATTATCAAACCAGCTTCTTGGTTTTTTTCTAAAGTCATTAAAGTCTGAGCTATAATGGCCATGTCCCTCATGTCTGAGCCATATGTATATCCCAACTCATTATAAGGTTTAACTACGGTCGAAGTATTCCGAATCATTTCTCTGGCGATATTGGTTTTTCCAGAAAAAGAATAAGCTACGGCCAAAAGATACTGAGCCAATGGTGGCATATCTATTTCCTGATGTAGCACATTCATTGAAGGCAACTCAGGGCTGCCATAAAGTGCTAATGTATATAATCTATAAGCCTGTTCTTTCCAAAGTCGTTGCTGGATAGATCGGTGCCTACTCCGATCTATTCGAAACTTCCTGGCTGTGGAAGTTTGATAGTCAGCCCAATTATTAAGCATACCATTTGGAATGTAATATCCATCTTTCTTGGCTTTGATTAGAAAATGACCAGCATATGTAGTGCCCCAATTATTGGCTGATCTGCCTCCAGGCCAATATGCTAAACCACCGTTAGAAATTTGCATTTTTTTCAATCGTCTTATAGCGGCATTGATATTCTTATCTACAATTTTTTCTCTTTTACTGCTTAAATCAATGACACCTCCCAGTGACAACTGAGGAAACGCAGCCGAGGTAGTCTGCTCCACACAACCATAAGGATATGAGGTAAGATAATCCAATCTCCGCTGAATATTCATAGAAGGCAAGGCACTTAGTTCTACAAGGCCTTCATTGGTTCCATCCATCCCAACAAGTTCTATATCTGTAGTCCAATTTTCTCCCGGTTGTAGTACTTTGTCTATTACAATTGACTCTATAGGATTGGGGTTTCTGATATCTATTTCGATTTCTTGATCTATCTTCATTTTCCCACTACTTGCAAAAACCTTGACTTTAGCAATGCCCAAATTGTCATTTACTCTAGCTTTGAAATAGACTATTTTTTCACCCAGTTTTGTAAAAGTTACTTTCTGAGTAGCTGCTGATATCAACTCTATATGTGGAGTGGTTTCAATAGAGACCGTGACGGTTTTTATATGATTTTCATTGGCAAATACGTTTACTGGTATACTAATTTCTTCTCCTGGCCCTACCACTCTGGGCATAGTGGGAAGGATAACGATATCGGTTTTAACAGGTACGGTTTTATCGCTGTGGCCGTAGGATTTGTCTTTTTTAGCCACTACCATAGCCCTCACTGATCCCAAATAATTGGGCATAGTAAAAGTATGTTTTCTTGATTCTCCGTTATGGATATAAAATGGCCCTGCAGTCATGACTACCGGTTTAAATCTTATGGCTCTTTTAGCCCTTCCTGCACCCTTCCCGTCATCATCGCCGCCTACAGTGATCATTCTATCTACAGAGCCATTGATGCCCGTCATCACATACTCGTAAAGGTCCCAAGTCTTTACACCCAAAGACTGCTTAGCAAAGAAATGTCCATGAGGATGAGGGGTGTTAAAATTAGTAAGATCTAATAAGCCTTCATCTACAATGGCAATCGTGTAAGCCATAGCATTGTCATTTTCCTCAGAAACCTTGATAGTAAAGTTTTCTTTTGGTTCTAATTTGCTGGCCATTTCTATTTTAGGCTGCAGAATGGTCGCTGAATCTGTTATTTTAATAGGGATGACTCCGTACATTCTCATCGGTAGGTCATTCTCTTTAGCATCATATGATTGTACCATAATGGCATGTACATAGATGTTTGGCCCCATTTCTGAAGTAGCTGTAAATTCATAATCTGTACTCATCTCACCACCTTCTATCCACTCTTTTAGTATGACATTGTCATTGGTCTCAAGGCTGATTAATATTCTACTTCCTTTCTCTGTGGGAATGGCCACTTTTACCGTTTCCCCTACCTTGTAGTTTTTTTTATTGCTTGTAAAATTGAGTTTCGCAAGGCTTTTTCTTTCTTCTTCCACATTTGATTTTCCCCATCCCCTGGCATAGAAAAACTCACCCGTACAATGCCCAGATTCTTCATCACATATTCTGATCATCTTACGACCCCATTCTACATCTTGGAAATCTATAGTAAGGTCTAACTCTCCATTTGAACCAGTAGTTATCCTGTTGGTATAAAACGCCTCTTTGTGTTGTGCCGAGTTGAGTTTATAAATGTTGTACCGTTCGCCTTGGTAATACCACCATCTCCAGTTGATATTGTAGATTCCTACTGATAATTTTCGTCCAGCTACTTTCTTTCCATTTTCTCCTATTGAGACGACCTTGAATGTGCCATTTTCTCCTATTCTTACTGAATTAGTGCCCCATCTGTTTTTAGGTGCATTTATACCTATATACGACTTAAATGGACTAATTAAAAAAGAAGAATAGCCCTCTGAAAAGTTGCCTCCATTTTCAAAAATTTTGGTTCTTACATTTGCTAAAATTTTGCCAGGAAACTCTTCGGGATTAATTTTTATTGGAATGTTAGCTGCTCCAGTATTGTTTAATTTTCCATCAAAAACCTGTTGTAACCCTTCACTTCCTACACGGGCCGGATCCATAAAAGTATAATCATCATAACCTTTAAATTTGGGATTTTTATTAGTAAACGATGCTTCCATTTTTGCCTTAAGCCCATCGGCTGAAGCTCCATGTAGCCATCTGGAAGTAAGGACAATGATTCGATCTTCCTTATGTGTATATCTCACTTCATCGGGAGCTTCTATTTCGATTTTAAGCCGATTGGGTTTTACTGTTTCTATTCTTAGCGCTTTGGAAAATTGATGCGCGCCTACTTTTATAGTTGCCTTCCATTGGCCTGTCAATGCATTGGCATCAGTCGGCACATTGAAAGCATAGATACGGCCTATATGCTCAGTAGTGGTAGCTTCATATTTTTTACTGCCTTTAGTGTCTTTTACTTCTAATGTAACTGGATGATGAAGTGGCATTGGCCGCTCTGAATCGTCTAACATAAAATTTAAAAACACCGTATCTCCAGGACGGTGTACTCCTCTATCAGTATAGATAAATCCATCTATTCCTTCTTTTTTCTTACTACCGCCTACTTCAAAATCAGTGAGGCTATTAGAGTTTTGATCATTGAGTTTAACATATGCATGACCTGTACTATGACTTACAACTATGAATGATGCTGTCTTTTCGGGTTTTACAGTAAAAAAACCACTGCCATTGGTATTGCCCTCCATTATTAATTGCTGCTGAAAATCGAAAAACGAGACTGTGGCATTGTTGACTGATTGGCCTGTAGATATGCTATTTACAGCTATGTGATATTGCTGTTGGCCTCCTTGCTTTACGATAATCCCTATATCAGAGAGAAGCAAATTTTGTTTTATCACACGATCAGGATTATAGTAAGATTTAACACAAGGATCATCCCTATTTTCCCAATCTTCATAATATTCATCAGTGTAAGTAGTCATGCTTTGTTCGCCATTCCTTGTGAAGGCCATCCTTTTGGTCTGATTGTCACAATCAGTAATGGCGTAAGCCTGCTGATAGCCAATACGAATTTGATAAATAGAAGCCGGATCAGCACTGATATAGTCTTTAAGATTTAGGCCTACTCGAGTCCACTTGTTACGACTCCCATCTTGAGTCATGCCATTAATATCTATCTTTTCTCGATGTACAATACGTCCCACCTGCTCTAAAGAATATCCTCCATTGAGATCATTAGATTGTAGATATTGAAGAATATTATTTTCAAATATTTTAAATATTTCTATATCCAATGATTTGAGATTGACAACTTCTAAAGGCATGTATGATTCAGAAGTGTTAGGCACGATCATGCCTCTGCCTATAAGCCTAATAGTTGGCTTCAAAGCATCAAAGCAAAGCGATTCGCGCACTTCGGACTTCAATGTCTGCCCGTCATTGCTTTTTATCTTTTCAGAGATATAAAGATCAAAATCACCATCTATTGCAGCTATAGGATATATCAGCAAAACATTACCTTTTATACTGGTTTTTATTCCTTTTGTTTTGCCATTGATGGCTATTAATCCACTCAAGTTTTGGTTTGCTAGCAGAGTGTTTGAGAAATGCATTTTAATGTTCTGGTCGGGGCTATTAGAAAGACGAGTATTCAAAGGAGCAAATTTTTCTTTGGCTTTGATTAAAATGTTTTCAATCCCTTTAAAATGTTTATCCCATTTATTGCCATTCCATGATATTTTGAGTTGAGAATCAATTTTTTGATTTTGCTTGATATTTTTGATGGTGAATTTATGGTTCTGTCCACTGGCAGTATGATTCCATTCTATCGTGGGGTGGCTTTTGACTTGGGAGGTGGTAAGCAGAGGTTCCATGAGCTCAGGGTTAGCGTAGTCAGTGGTAGTGACAGATCCTTCTACTGATAGTTGTTCGCCATTTGCCGTTTGGGTGATTTTCAGTCCAAGTATATTCATTGAGAATCTGAGCTTACGTGTAGCAATGTGAAAAAGTACAGGTTCTGCGGGGTGAGTATCGGCACCTAATAATTTATCCAACAATATACTTACCACAAACTCTTTACCATAATCCATGACTTTTTCAGGTGTGAATGCTAAAGTGTTATCACTTAACCATTGCCATTGTCCCGAGATATTTGGCTTTATCTTTATACCTTCTACTTTGGACCTTTCATATGAATATGAATCATTAAACCGAAATGTAAATCCATCTTTAACGCTGATATAACCCATTGTATGTTCAGAAAAATATTTGCTTTTTATCGCTATTTGCGAAGGATTAACAGTCAGAGACTTTTCGTCATTCCAAGATTTTTTACATGAAAAAATCGTTGTGAAGGAGACAATAATTATGAAAAAACTTATCCGTTTCATAGGTTTTATTTTTGATGCAAAATATTAATTTTTAGTAACTAATCAATCAATGGCGTTACCATTAGCTATTCAGCATAAAGGCCTTCATCCTTCTCTATGATGATTACAATATTGAGTACTAACATTGATATACCCTGAGTAGTTACAATTTTTATTTGACATGAATAACAGCCTTCTTGCAAAGCCAAATAAATACGATAATAGTAATTAAACGAGAATTTATTTATTTTCTAAAAATTAGGTAACTATAGGTAGGATCAATTTTTTTTAAAAAAAGTACCAATCTGAATAGTTTCAAAAATAGTTTTGTCATCATTCTTAGTTAATATTGTCACAATGTCAGCGTAACTAATGTATACCACAGAGGGTTTTTGTTATAGCAATTCACCTTAATTTTAGTTGTTATAGAATGTAAAAATTGAAATTCTATTTTGTAGTGAATGTTGAGTCCACTCCGGAAACAGACATTTTTCACAAAATGAGTTGTTTTGGATGAGATTTACATTTATTGAGATTCGGTGATGCCTGAGTATCAGCTCATTGAAAAAAATATAAAGATCGCCAAA
>JAZGFD010000016.1:0-6883 GCA_036479115.1 Saprospiraceae bacterium
CTTTTGGCGATCTTTATATTTTTTTCAATTAGCTGATACTCAGGCATCACCGAATCTCAATAAATGTAAATCTCATCCAAAACAACTCATTTTGTGAAAAATGTCTGTTTCCGGAGTGGACTCAATAATCTATTTTCAGAGTGGACTCAATAATCAATAGACGTGAAATAACATTGAAATTCTTTTGCTTCGTTACAGTCAACCTATCTTTGTACTCAATTGTTAAAAAATAAATGAGACTCAATAAATATATAGCACACTCAGGCATCTGCTCTCGTAGAAAAGCAGGAGACATGGTTAAAGAAGGCAAGGTGAAAGTCAATGGTAAAACCGAAGATAATCCTGCTTATGAGGTACAAAAAGAGGACAAAGTAGAATACAAAGGCAAAGTGGTAAAACCAGAAACCAAAATGGTATATGTCCTTATGAATAAGCCAAAAAATACGGTTACAACCACAGCTGATGAAAGAGGCAGACGGACTGTAATGGATATAGTACAGAAAAAATATACCCAAAGAATATATCCTGTAGGAAGGCTTGATAAAAACACAGTAGGGCTATTACTACTTACTAACGATGGCGATCTAGCCAAAAAGCTATCCCACCCCAGTCACAAAGTCATCAAAAGATACCATGTAGTGCTCGATAAAGTAGTGACAGAAGAACATTTAATAGCAATAAAGGAAGGCCTCGTATTGGATGACGGAAAAGCAATAGTAGACGATATAGACTGGATTATAGGTTCGGATAATGATGAGGTAGGTATTGAAATTCATATTGGAAAAAATAGAATAGTAAGAAGGATTTTTGAACAATTAGGGTATAGAATTTTAAAATTAGACCGAGTATATTATGCTGGCCTCACTAAAAAAGACTTGCCAAGAGGGTGGTTTAGAGAGTTAAAATCCAATGAAATAATAATGTTAAAACATTTTTAACCTTAAGAGTTATGGAAATAGAAAAATTTAAGTATCCAATAGGAAAATTTAAAACTTCAGATAAAAATAGTGTACTTGAGAGGACTACTTTTATTAAAAATATAGAAGTGCTCCCTCAAAAGATGAGAAAAGCTGTAGAAGGCCTTAATGATGTACATTTGGACACTCCATATCGACCTGATGGATGGACTATAAGGCAGGTAGTTCACCATGTAGCTGATAGTCACATCAATAGTTATGTGAGATTCAAGTGGGCAATGACAGAAAATGTGCCATTTATAAAAGCCTATCAAGAAAAAGACTGGGCAAAACAGCCAGATGCTCTTAAAGGTGATGTCACATTATCTCTTCATCTTCTCGATGCCCTGCATGCCAGGTGGACCTATTTTCTCAAAGAGATGTCTGATAATGACTTTAAAAGACAACTTCAACATCCTGACTGGGCTAGAAAACTAAGCCTAAATATAATGTGCGCTATGTACAGTTGGCATTCACTACATCACACAGCACATATCACTGAGTTAAGAAAAAGAAAGGGTTGGGTGTAGTAGAAAATTTGTACGTACTCAATATCATTTGTAATTAGAAAGATTTGTCACCACATTTGGTTAAAATTGTCGCGTACAAATTTTTTAACCTATTAGGTTGACAAAGACGGAAGCTGGAAAAATTATAATATGTCAGCATTATTTTTACGAAAACCTAACAGGTTAAGATTCCATAAACAAGTTGCTTTAACCTGTTAGGTTGATATACTCGAAAACCGTACAATTTGTGTTTTTATCATTCTAATAAATTACAAAAAACCCAACAGGTTAACAAAGTACTGGTGTTGTGAGTTAAAGTAACGCCTCGACCTCCTCCCACTGCTGCATGAGAAGGTCTAATTCCTTCTTTTTGGATTGGTGTTTTGAAATTGTGTTATTAGCTTCTTCGCTTTGATAAAAGCCTTCTACTCCCATCTTTCCCTCAATTACTAAAATTTCCTCTTCTAGTTTTTCTATTTTCCTTTCCAGATTCTCAATTTTACGTTGAATAGCTTTTGACTCATTTGGAGATACAACACTTTTCTCTTTTGCTATTTTTTTGGCAACAGCCTGCATTTCGACATCTCTCATATTATCAAGAGCTCTTTTCCGCAGAAAATAGTTGACATCTCCGAGATGGGTGTAGAGTTTTTTATTTCTAAATTCTAGAGTTTTTCCGGTTAAATCTGATAAAAATTCTCTGTCATGAGAAACTACTATAATACTACCGTTATAATCTTTTAATGCTTGTTTCAATACCTTTTTTGATATAATGTCAAGATGATTAGTAGGCTCATCCAGAATAAGCAGATTCATAGGCTGAAGTAAAAGACAGGCTAAGGCCAACCTAGCACGCTCCCCTCCGCTTAAAACAGAGACTTTCTTTTCTACATCTTCACCACTAAACATAAAGGCACCCAATATAGAGCGCAATTTGGTGCGAAGCTCAGGTGGAGAATGATTCTCCATAGTTTGGAGCAATGTGATATTTGGATCTAATGCATCTGATTGATCTTGGGCATAATATCCCAGCTGTACATTATGGCCTAAAGTAACATCTCCTTCAGTCGGCTTTAGGTTTTTTGTAAGGATTTTAGCCAACGTTGTTTTTCCTTGACCATTCTGTCCCACAAAAGCTACTCTTTCGCCTCTTTCTAAAATAAAATCAACATTATCTAATACTTGTAAAGTACCATACCTTTTAGTGATATTCTTACCCTCTGATACTATTTGGCCTGATCGCGGTGCAGGTAGAAACTTGAGATTCATGGCTGCTATGTCTTCATCTTCTAGTTCTATGCGTTCAATTTTATCCAGCTGTTTTTTCATGGATTGGGCCATCTTTGTCTTTGTAGCCTTGGCCATAAATCTGGTAATCGTTCTTTCTTTTTCAGCCAAAACCTTTTGTTGATTGACATAAGCAGATTGCATTTTTTCCTTCCTATCTATTCGTAGCTCTAGATATTTAGAATAATTAGCCTTATAATCTTGTATTTGGCCCAATTCTATTTCTACAGTTCTATTTGTAGTATTATCTAGAAACTGCTGATCGTGAGAGATAACGATAACTGACTTTTCATAATTTTTAAGAAAAGATTCCAACCAGATAATAGATTCTATATCTAAATGGTTAGTAGGTTCATCCAGAAGAAGGTAGTCTGGTCTGCTTAGTAACATCTTTGCTAATTCTACACGCATCTGCCACCCTCCACTAAATTCAGCTATCTGTCTCTGAAAATCTTTTTGTTTGAAACCCAGACCCTTTAGAATCTTTTCAGCATCGGCCTGAGCTGTGGCACCTCCCATAAGATCATACCTTTCATTCACATCGGTAAAATCCTGAATGAGCTTGGCATAGCCGTCACTTTCATAATCAGTACGTTCTCCTAATTTTATATTGTAAGTGTCAATTTTTTGTTCCAGTTCTTTCAGTTCATCAAAAGCAGACATCGCAGCATCTATAACTGTACGGGTCTGATCTAAAAGAATTTCTTGGTGTAAAAATGCTAAGGTAGAACCATTGGGTCGGGCCACATCACCTTCATGAGCAATGATTTCTCCTGACAATATTTTAAGCAATGTAGATTTTCCTGCACCGTTGCGACCTACAAGCCCTACTTTGTCTTTGTTCTTAATAATTAGATTGATTTTATTGAGCAATCTTCTGTCACCGTATTGTATATATATATTAGTAGCTGTAAGCAAGGCAGTGAAAATTTTTGCAAAGGAAGTGTTTTTTAAGGAATAGAGAGAAGGTCTTTTTTAAGAAAGTGAACCCCCTTTAGTGATTTTGTTTAAAAATGGCACAAAAACAATATTTCTATAATACCCTAAGATGATTTACATCAACATATTATACTTTTGCATATCAAAATTAATATTTCAATGCGTATATTCTTAATCATGATATTTTTAAGTTTAACTTGCTTTAGTCAAAAGTCTATCGCTCAAGTAACTCAGAGCCAGTATCAGGATGGAGATTTGGTTTCTATCACCATAAACTATGGCAACAATGATGAGCGAGAAATAAAAGCTGAGGTACAAGGTAAATACCTAATTATTGAAGGAGATATAATAGTAGGAACATTAAAAGATTACTTAGCTAAAAGCGCAGCCATCCTCAATAGCTCCTCAGGTAGATGGCCCAATAGTACCATACCTTACACCATTGACCCAGGACTTACAGATTTGAATAGAATCACTCTGGCCATAACACATATAAATGATAAGACCAATCTCTGCATTATACCACGTACTAATGAAACCGATTATATTACTTTTCAACCTTCATCAGGTTGTAGCTCATTTATAGGACGAATAGGAGGACAGCAAGGTATTAATCTCGCTGGAGGATGTCAATGGATCGAAACCACACATGAAATACTCCACGCAGCTGGGTTTTATCACGAGCAATCCAGAGCAGATAGAGACACTTATATTACTGTCCATACGGCTAATATTCAAACTGGATTTGAAGGCAATTTTAACAAATATAATTCTGGACAAGATATTGGGACCTACGATTACAACTCTATAATGCATTATTTGCATTATTTTTTTGGATGTAAAAATTGTGATGGAACTATCTTTTGCGATCCTAATTTTAATACAAGTGGTTGTGCAAGTGTAACCACATTGTCGACTTTGACCAAACCAAATAACGCTACTGATTTTGGCCCAGATTATATCAATGGCATGACAGTCACTGATGTGTTAGGCGTAAATACTTTATATCCTATAAATGCAAATTGTAGCTGTGATGAAAACATGACAGGCCCATCTCAAATGTGTAATGGTGATATAGACAATCTTGTAGTTACAATCACAGGAGGTACAGGGCCTTATGATGTCACATATACTGATGGCACCAGCAATTTTTTAATTTCTAGCTATGTAAGTGGCACAAATATTCAGATTTCTCCCACTAGCACAACAACGTATAATCTGGTTTCAGTCATAGACAAGGGAGATAATAATTTTAATTGCGGTTCAAATGGAGAAGTAATTGTGACAGTTTATGATGAAGCAAAAATAGCTCAAATTAATAATAGTACAGCCAATCATTCCATTACATCTTGTGCATCAGCCCAAACTCTAAACTTATCTAGTACGCTTACGGCCTTAGGCCCTGATCAGGTCTTAGGATGGTGGATCACAGAAACTCAACCCATTAGTAACACACTTACAAACCCCAATAAAGTCAGTTCTTTATCTGCCGCTACGACAGGAGGTAGTTTGGCAAATACAGTAAATCACATTTTCGAATCAAGTAGTGGAAACCCCTTGGAAAATTATACTCTTAGCTTTAATTGTAACTCCTTAGATAATGCTAAGAATTATTACGCAACACCTTTTATCTCTAATAAAAAAGCGGCTATCCTTGATGTTACTTGTGCTGTAAATGCGTCAATAGCAAATGGCACCTTTAACACATTCTCCGCAAGAAGAGCAAGAATAATGGGAGCACAAGTATGTAGACCTGCTTCACCACCTAACAATCCTACATACTCCTATTCATTAACAGTATCAGGATATAATGGAAATACTAATAATCATTACTATTGTATTTTCAGTCCAGAAAATAATGGTTGTTTTATACCCCTATCAGGAAATGGAACCTATCCGATTTCTGCAATAACAGCTATACCCGATCCAGGACTTGAAACTGTAGATATATGGGTGTGGGAAGAAGGTGCAAATGGAATGGCAGGAGCCACCGTTTCTTTGACATTAAACATAACTTATCCTGGCTCTCCGGCAATTATATTTCCTGACATTTCTGATGTAAATACTTGTACTATTGGCACTCCTATCCAAATTAATTGTAGTTGCTCCATCCTTGGTTGTACTGATGTCAATGCTCATAACTATAATCCTGCTGCAACTCAAGACAATGGCTCATGTCAAACATGTTCTGACGGAATAAAAAACGGTGATGAAGTAGAAAAAGATTGTGGAGGATCTAAATGCTCGGCATGTATCACTGGTTGTAAAGATCCTTTGGCCTGTGATTATAATTCCAATGCTGATATTTCGGGCACTTGTGACTACTCTTGTTTTGGATGTACCAATCCACTGGCTAATAATTATAATAATGCAGCTACTATGGATAACGGTATGTGCACCTTTGATTGTAATACAAACGTTACAACGGTCATTGACAACACCAATGTCAACACGGTAGTAATTACATCAATGGATAATCTTACAACAAACGGTATACTAAACCTTACAGCACCTTCTGTATTGTATCAGGCCAAAAAGTCGATCGTTTTAAATGAAGATTTTTTTGTGGCTCTAGGAAGCCTTTTAACTGTACATATAGACAGTTGTCACTAGTGTGCCAATAGCTATTAGCAAGTACTTTCACTTTGGTCAGCTTAAAAAAACAACTGTCTTTAAGGTATGCTAAAATTCGGTAGTGAACCAATAATTCCTCTCCGAAGATGTAATTCAGATTGTCGCTAACTATCTCAGAGAAGGAACATTATTTTAGCAAAAAAAATAAGCTATAGCTAGCTTTGGCAAAATTTATATCAATAAAAATTGTGCCAAAGCGACAATTTGAAATGCACCTTTCCCAAATGACATATTTTTATTTTATTCCAGTCACAACAAGCTTTCTAAGGCCAGCAGAGATAAGAAGAAACGAGTTTCAATTCAAAAGTTCTGCATGTGGGATAATATATTCACCTTCCTTAGCCGTTACCTTATTACCTTCAACAAATCAATATTTTTGGAGACTTATCACCTTTCCGCTGCTATTTTCGTTATAACATTGAGCCCACTCTGGAAACACACAAAATCAAAAAAGTTTCTTTTGGCGATCTTTATATTTTTTTCAATGAGCTGATACTCAGGCATCACCGAATCTCAATAAATGTAAATCTCATCCAAAACAACTCATTTTGTGAAAAA
>JAZGFD010000017.1:0-14160 GCA_036479115.1 Saprospiraceae bacterium
AACTGAAAGCAAGAAATTTAAAAATGCAATAATAATGATAGCATACAGAGCCGAGACATCTCTATATAATATTATTAAATCGTTTTACAAGGGCCATCAGAACGATGGACGAATGTTAGTTAAAAAAGGCCAAGTCTTAAATGTCTTATAATAGCAATCACAACCTGTTCTACGAGTTCTTCTATTTACATCCGAACGATCTAATAACAGTAATGCCTGACTGAAAATCGGCTGTCTGATAAAACTTTATAATGCCGTTTAGTATAACTGTTCGTCTATCAGCTTAAAAACCATCAGCCTTTCTATGAGGATTACAATATTGAATACTTACTCATCCTGTTGATAACGTTCTCATTGTTTTGCATTTGATGAAGGTGGCATATATAGCACAGTGACCAAATGGGGCCAAGACCAACTTCTACAATTGAGTTTACTCCGAAAACTCACAAAATCAAAAAAGTTTCTTTTGGCGAACCTTACAATTTTTCAACTCGCTGTTACTCAGGCATCACCGAATATCAAAAAATGTATATTTCATACAAAACAACTCTTTTTATGAAAAATGTTAGTTTTCAGAGCAGGCTCATAATTTATTCAATAACCTATTCACTGACTTTTCAAGATTGATAATCAAAGAATTCATGTCATGAAAAGCTTCGTGGGCTACTTTTGTCGCTTTGCGAGATTTATTTTTTCTGATATTTCCATTTATTTCTTGAATGGCTGGCTTCAATTTAGGGTGGTGGAGCTGATCCAGTAATATTTCGAAGGTATCTTTCACCTGCTGAGTGAGTAATGGCGCTTTCCAATATCTCTCCACTCCTTTTACATAATTCAAATAATTTGAATTTAACTTTTGAAATATTTCATTATATGCTCCGAGTGTATTGTTATAAGTGGTCACATAGTTTGGATACTTTCCTGGCTTGAAATATCTGTCAAGGTGCTGTAACATATCATGTACATCTTTGGTATACAGCAGGTAATCTTTGAGATCAGCCGAAATTGCTTTTTGATAGTTTTGTTGTCTTAAATATTGTTCTTCTAATGCTATGTAGAGTTCGTCATTTTTTCTCTCTAATGACCGCTCCAATTCATCTAATCTCTTTTTTGTTTTGTTAAGACTTTCTACAAATTTTTCTTTCTCAGAAGCTTCAGTTGCTACTTTTTTTTCAAGAGCAGTTATCTCTACTCGAAGAAGATTCTTTTGTTTTTCATTTTGTTGTACAGAAGCTACAAGTGAATCATTCATTGCGTTCATTCTGATCAGAGAAAGCGCATTTTTCTTCTCCGTTCTTTTTAATTTTCGTGCAAGGGAAGCAAGTTCCTCTCTATACTCTTCTTCTAGATCTCTTCCTATTACTAATATCTCCATATAGACCTTGGATTGAGCAGTATCTAGCTGGACTATGCCTTTATATGGTTTTACAATATCATAGCCCTGTACTTTTACTTCTAGTACCAAATGGGTTTCGTTTCTATTGAATTCTTGCATGGGAGCTTCAAAGGCAAATCGCCCCTCTTCATCTGTGTTATACGGCCCTAATCCAATCATATGAAGTTTGGCATTTGCTACACTTCTGATATTCCCTTTTAGTTGTTCTAGCACCCTTGCTTGTACTGCTATAGTTTTAATATCAAGGTCTTGACCTGACACGTTATAAAAGTGAAAGAGTAGGATCAGAATGATAAATGATGGTTTCATAAGTAGAATTTGTTTCAATATTGCAATTTATCGTACAATGATAATAATAGCGGTAAAAGTTGAACCAGACGTTATGATGTTATAAGAAATGGCGCTTTGCCCTTCTACTAATCCCAAATCTGTTTTATTATTTGAAGCATTCATCAAAATATTCTGAAGATTCATGTTTTGATTGGTCGTAGATGAAAGCTGATTTCTAAGCATTTCAGTGGTGTTCTGATCTTCACATATTAATAATATTTTAGTTTGGGCTATCATACTTTTTCGAGGACGAATTCCAATTTTCAAGTCTGCGTCGATTCCGCTTGAATGTTGATCGTTTTCTAATATATTATAAACCAAACCACCTTCTGCGCGCTCCTCAATGTTTAATATTATTGCATTTCCTTCATGAACTACCCTTATCCCATTTACCGCATCACCTTCTACTATATAGGAATTTTGTGCTTTCATTTTATCTATAATAGAAGTCACACCTCCATTTGTCTTTTTACTTAATTTAAGGTCACTTGAGATTGTACTAACAGCTATTATTTTTGTAGGTATATAAGTATTTCTTACTTTGTCAAAGACCTCAATTGATATTTTTCCTGTGATGGTGTTTTTTAATGATGGTTGGCTATTCAAAGTAGTTGTGAGCTGGCTATTTTCCATTTCCTTTTTTTGTTCTAGAAGCGTACTGTTTATTGGCTCTATTTTAGAATTTGAAGCAGCGTTATTACCAGTAAATTTTTCAGTATTTTCTACACAACGGCATGAAAATCCCATTTTTTTACTTTCAGTCAATACCATTGCTCTTTCTATGTTTTTGCTAAACATAACTTGACTGCCTCGCACGGGACTGGCCTCATTACTTGTCCAATAATTACCACCTTCATTGATAAAATTATATTGGCCTTTCTCGTCCATGCTGCCTCCTAAATTGGCCACAAATCCACTCACTTCTTCATCCATTAATGAGTGGTATGCCATCTCATTCTCACCTGCCAATCTTAATAGCTGTTCCCATTCTTCCTGGCTTGGCAAATGCCATCCTGAAGGGCATGCTATTTGGGCATTCTGCCATGAATATAAGCGGCCAAGAAGATTACATTCTTTCTTTTTGTGGTAACAAGGTGCTGATCCAGTCAAGTAATTTAAGTTTTGCGCCATCCATTTTTGACCGTTTTTATATTTGACCCATTTATATGGATGATTATCGCGTATATCAGTAAATGACCCTATATCAAAAAGACCCATAATAATATTACCTTGATTAACATCTTCTATCTCTACAGGGATGGGCGTAAGTACAGATCCTTCTTCTGGGGTGATTTTCATTGGAGTCTCTACCGATCTAGAAAAATACCATCCTAAGGCTATCAGTGATATCAAGCCCAGTAAGTAAATGAATGATCTGGGAGCCTTGTTTTTTGTATCTATTAAAGGGGTTTTTAGCTTCCCTTTCATCTCTTCTTTCTTAGGAACTGGGAATCCTTCATTTGCTAAAGCAAAGATTTCCATTGGTTCGTCCACATTCTTAAACTCATAAATTCCTACAGATTGGCATTTGAATTCTGGATGACTTTTTATGCTTTTTTTTATTGCTTCAGAAAACAAGACTGCTCCTGAAACACCCATTGATTCTACACGAGAGGCTACATTTACAGCATCACCAAATACATTGTCTTCTGTTAATACAATATCTCCTAAATGCACGCCTATTCTAGCAGGTACTTTGGGTTCTGATTTAAACGTAATTTGAAGCGCTTCACAAAACTTCATCGCTTCTACTGATGAATTAAAAGTGAGTAAACCAGCATCCCCATAATACTGCACAATATCACCGTTGTGAATTGCTGAAAGATCTTGTAAACAAGACTTAAATTGATCCAAGACAACCATCGCAGCTGTCTCATTTTTATGCATCATAGCCGTATATCCAGCTATGTCAGTAAATACTATGGCTGCTAATCGTCGATTTTGTGTTTTGCTCATTTTTATCCCTAATAGGTATTAGAGGTGTTCCATTTCTAACATTATGGGTAATATTTCATGTGGTTTTAGATTGCCACTAAATTTAATAATTTTCCCGCCATTATATTTCACATTATCCAATGGCAATAATTTAGAACCTAGCACCTTATAAATATTCTGAGTAAAAGTGCCCGATTGTCTTCTCATATTATTGATAATGTCATCTATCCTCAAAGGCTGTAAGGATACTAAAATACAAACATACTCTCGTCCTTTATTTTTATCCAAAGTAATATACCCATTCAGCGGATTTATTCTTTCATTCGGAATGAGATAAGGAATATCTCCACGGTAAGGATATACTTTGTTCACCTCAGAAGTTATATCCATATTAATAATGGATACATAGAGGTTTTGTGTCGATTTGTTTTCTATTTCAAAAGTAAATGTATTTTCACTGCTATAAGATTTGTCAAATTTATACAAATTTATATCCAAAGTTAAGGACATTGGTTTCTTGTTTTGTAAGAAAAACCGCACAGATCCATTGACATTTGTACCCATGTTTGAAGATGTCATTCGTAGGTTTTTTCTGTCATATCTTGCTGTTTGTGAAATTTTAGAATGCTGCTCAGGAGTAAATTGATTGCGACATGAAGAGTGCTGATTATAACACATAAGGTTGGTGATCTGTGGGATATAATAATCCCCTGAAACAGAAGGAATTTTTCCTTTCGTTTCACAATTGTCAAGACAATATTCGCGATATTCTTCAAGTCCTAGATTGGGATCAGCTGGAGTATCACACAGGTCATCACCCGTTTCATAGCAATCAATTATTCCATTGTTATCCTTATCACTATTACGGTCTATTGGTTCTTTCCTGTTTTCTGTAACGCTTTTACCATGTGTATGAAAGAGGCCAAAAAAATGCCCCATTTCGTGTGGGAAAGTGGATAGATTTGCAAACCCCGATTTACTTATAAAGACCCTGTTTTTTCTTGCCTTTTCAGGATGGTATGTATATCCATAGTAACCCCCTTTTATGGTGTTAAGGCAGTATATGTTTATTACATTTTCTACATCATTGCTACTGGCAAGTGCATCTTCATTGGGTATAGAAAAATCATAATGTTTGGAATCATTGATATAATTAATTTCCCCTTTTTCTACAAATCGGATATTGGCTTTGAGATAGATATCATTAAGCGCTACTATTTCCTGCAAAATCAAATCCTTTTCTATACCACCTGTACCATCATCTTTGTGTAACACATGAAGTTGATAAGGGATATCAATAATCCCCATAGCGACCTTCAAATTTCGAGTGGCCACCCTTTTAAAACTTCGAATGAATGCGACCTGCTCTATTGTAGGTACTGTAGCACATTCTTGTCCAATAAGTTTAAAAGAAAAAATAAAAATCCCGATGAAAAAAGGTAAAAAAAAGTTCATAGGGCTAAGATTATTGTCGTCTGATGCCAAAAACCAAAGATAGCACCGAAGGATCATCTTCATTCAAAGCATATGACAACACACCGTCATTTACATATGCATCGGCATCTTGTACAGAGGCAGAAAGTGATCCAAAAATTTTAGCCAATCTTTCTTCCGGGCTTATAGCAGGACTCATGGTTTCCATTTGTGTGAGCACATCTCTCATGTCTATTTGTGATCTGCTGCACAGTACAATCATCTTTTCTTCAGTGGGCATTTCTAGTCCTGGGCTGTCTGATATTTCGATGTAATATTCTCCATCCGGAATACTTATTGAAACTGTCCCATCTTCTTGAAAATACGCATTATCAGGATAAGAATAATTTGTGCCAGAAGGAAGCAATTCTGTTTCTCCCTGATACGGAAATATTCCATACATTTTATTTCCAGAATTAATAGAAAAAACATAGACAAACCCATTTCCTGTAGATTTTACCCTATAAAGTGTACCTGCTGGATAAGAATTTATTGTGCCAAAAGGAGTAACCGAAGTGGCCCTTTTTAAGGAACGTTTATTTTTTTTACCCCCTATTTTAAGGTCAAAGGAAGCGTCTGAATTACTATAATCATTAACTACCACATCATTGCTCTTTCCTTGCTGTATAGGCATGTATGCATCATAATCATTTGTAACATCATATACCTCAAAGTAAATCTGCCCACTTACCGACTCTACAGTAGCAATATCGACAGGAGGGGCATAATTGTCATCAGTATTTCTATTGTCATTTTTCTGATAGTCCCGATTTCCATTTGAGCCTGCAGTTTCTTGAGGAGGATAGATACCCAGAGACCCCCATTTTGGCATTTGCGATTCTTCAAATAAATGATTTGCTTGATCAATGAAGTTTTTAGCTAAACTTTGTCTCTTCCGTTTTGCATTTTTAATGCCTTTAAATAAGTTGCCTAATGATCTTGCTCCTAGTTCTAAAAGCTGAAGAGAGGCCGTAACCATTGCAAATGCAGGGGGATTAAAATATCCGTCAGCGCTGATGTCGCTATTTTTTCTGATGATTTGACTCACAATTGGAAAAAACCCTTTCTCATAATACGCTATAACATCATTATGGTTTTTCACAAATTTTTTGGCTTGTCTTTCAGGGTTTTGACTAAGTCGATTAAACTGTCTATAATTTGACAGATTTAATTTCATCTCTGCCAAATATAAATTGTTATATAGCCTTGAAAGATGGGTATATGACGTCTCTAATTTATTATAATCTTTTACAGAAAAAGATGACAAAGCAGTCACATTATTTACATCTTCCTGAATCTGTGCTTTCATTTTTACATTTTCAGGGGAGTTAAGAATTTCTTTAAGTGATACCAATGCTTGTTCCGTTAAAGCTATTTCTTTGGCATTTGGTGGTGGTGGTGGTGTAACATATTGAGCTGTAATATTGGCACTAAAAAAGGCCAGTATTAATATCCCAATGAGTATCGTTTTTTTCATTTTCAATTGTTTTAAAATTATGCTACTGCTCAGTTCATGTACTTTTAGGGCAAACCATTTGAGCGGATTACAAAATAAATTATTGTGTCTTAACACATCGGCATGACAATGCCCACTGCTTACTATATTGATCAGCTATGACTGATCCATTTGATCTATTGAAATCAATATATGTTCCTCGTGCTGATGTACTTACCGTGGTCCAATAATTACCAAAATCACCAAGGCAACAAAAATCGCTTTCTGCTTGTCGGCCTCCACCTAATATTGGCATAAAATCATGTATTCCTTCCATCATGGACCTGTAAGCTCCCCGTTCTCCTCCATAACTATTAATTATACGATTCCATTCGGCTTCGCTAGGCATGTGCCATCCTTTTGGGCAGGCTGTTTGTGCAGCTTCCCAAGTATATAACCTCCCATATTTTTCACAATTTTTCTTTTTATCATTATAGCACCATGAGTCATTTGACTTAAAGTTTAAGTTTTGGGACATCCACTTTTTACCATCTTTTAACCTTACCCATTTATAAGATTGGTTGTCTCTGTCATCTGTAAATATTCCTTTGTCGAAAACACCACTATATTCTGTATCTGGACATCCATTATTCTCAATTGTCCCTCTTTCTTCTGGGCAATTGTCTAATTCATCTGCTAATCCGTCGCCATCTTGATCATCTCCTGATGTTGCTTTGATTGCACCAGGACAACCCTCGTTTTCGACAGTACCATATTGATTGGGGCATTTGTCAATTTGATCAGGTATTAAATCTCCATCAGTATCTATTAAAGCTGAACTATGTGTATCCTTATTATTGCCAAAACATATGTCTTCTTCTAAAAGCCCTTCTGGAAGAATCCTTTGATCAGGATTGATAAGCCTTACTTCCTTTGATATTTTCCCTAATATAGAATTGATACATCCTCCTTCTCTGATGTATTTTGAAAATATTTCTGTAAAAGGATTATCATCACGAACTACAGTATTTTTCTCAGTAGAGAAAATCAACAAAGAATTTAACAAGGGGCTCACATCAGTCATCCCATTAGTGGTGCCTCTATATTCCGCTGCCCAACTCCTATTTTGTACAAAAGGATTATTTCTACATGCATCAAGGATGATCACTTTGGCTTTGTCCGGCTGATTAAATGATCGGAAGAAGTGATCCACATTTATGCACTGAGAATGGACCTGAAATTTTGATTCTGGATTGGCATCCACGGGAATCAGATAATTTTCTCCATCTATCTGAAAGCCATGACCTGCATAATACACAATGCCAGAATCGTATTTTCTAAATTTTTGTGAAAATGACTCTATTGCCTTTAGAAATGCATTTCTATCTAAATTATAACCCAGCTCCACTTCATAACCTTGAGATTGTAGGGCCAGAGCAAAGGTTTGTGCATCCAAAGCAGGTTCTTTAAGCTTAGCACCATGCATATACTCACTATTACCAATGACAAGTGCTATTCTTTTATCTGCCGATTGGCCATTTGTTCTTACCCACCCTCGATAATTGATCTCTTCAACCTGTGTAAACAAGCCAGAATAAATGAAAGAAAACACCATTATACACCCTATCTTGAGCAACATTGTTTTGTAAAAAAAGTATCCTTTCTCGATCATTATATAAATATGCCAAAACTAAGACGAAAAAGGATACAAAATGTGATATATGAAACTACTAAAAATAGTAATTTACGATCTGAATGTGCCATATTCTTATGAATTGTGAATTCTTATTGTGACTACTCAAGTGGTGTGCTTTTGAGATAAAAAAATTGCTATTTTATTGATAAACACAAGTTATTTTTGTATAAATAGCAGCGCTATTACTAACTTATTTTAAGTGTTAGTGAATCTCGATTATGTTGCCACTTCTTCGATTTGAAACATAAATTGCCGAAGTATAGTGATAAAAGAGCTTTTTTTAGCCAAAATTCATACTACCTGAGTAGTTACGTCTTATTTACTCTAAAGTTAAAAGCTCACTTTATAAACAAAACGACATGACAGAAGACGCTCCACTCAAAGTGATCATAGCCGATGACAGCCCTACTTTTAGAGCAGGGCTTGTAAGTTATCTTCATCAGGTCAATGATATATCAATAGTACATCAGGTAAGTAATGGGAGGTCGTTATTATCCATTCTTAATGAAGGAATAGCTGATATCGTACTCATGGATATCAGGATGCCAGAAAAAGATGGTATAGAATGTACCAAGTATATAAGAGCAAACTACCCAAATATTAAAATTCTTATCTTGTCTAATTACGGAGAATTGGTATTCATAAGAGAGCTCACAAAAACCGAAGATGGTGCACATGGCTACTTACTAAAAAATGCTGAAAAAGAAGAAATTGTATTCGCCATTAAAAAAATATGTAACAATGGATTTTACCTGTGTGATGAAGTAAGGGATAAAATAAGTTCTTTAGACAAATTTGATGATAGGTTCTCTCCACAAGAATTACAGACACTATATTACTTTTGGAATGGTCTTACCTCCGAACAGATTTCGAAAAAGGTATACAGGAGTAAACATGCTGTAGACGCAAGATTTAAAAACATATATGCTGAGACCAAATGCTCTAATCAACGCGAACTTATGCGCTACATTATAGAAAATAATCTTAATGAAATATTCAAATATCAATTTGATAACAATACCGATGCAAAGGATGGCTGAATAAGAACCTACAAATTTTACAGAATGAATTATTTTTGATGGAATATCATTGAGTCCACTCCGGAAACAGACATTTTTCACAAAATGAGTTGTTTTGGATGAGATTTACATTTATTGAGATTCACTGATGCCTGAGTATCAGCTAATTAAAAAAAATATAAAGATCGCCAAAAGAAACTTTTTTGATTTTGTGTGTTTCCGGAGTGGGCTCAACATTAAAAGAAACTTAATTACTTAATGACTGAACGGAAACTGTTGAATTTTATGAAGAAGAATATTTTGGAAGAGAATTTAGTTTTTTGATATTCGGTGATGCCTGAGTATCAGCGAGGTGAAAAATTTAAAATATCGCCAAAAAACTATTTCTAATTTTGATGAGTTTTCGTTCAGACACTACTTAGATGGGCGCTTTTGCGATAAAAAATTAGCTCCACCTGAGTAGTTAAAAAGAAAATTACAATTTTGATAAATTTTCGTCCAGTCACTAGGTGTGTCATTTGGGTATTTGTAATGCTGTCATTTTCTTCTATTGGCCTTTCTAATGATACCATTACTGTTCTAACCAATCAAGCCGAAAAATATTTTTTGAAAGGAAATATTATTCAGGCTGCTACCAATTATTCTGCCGCTCTGGACTGGATAAAAAATATCAAGGAGCAAAAAAAAACACCATCTAAAATTTCTCCAGTAAAACTCATAGAGTTGCTTGCTATAGCGGAACAAAGCATAGGTGAATGTGACATTGCAATAGGCTATCTCAGAGTTTTTATTAACGAAAATAGTGATAAGCGGCTTATGGCCAATGCTTTAAAAGAAGTGATAAAATGCAACCATAAATGGCCACATAGCATTGATGAGGCACTTCAAAACCGATTGTTGGCTTTTTTTAATCTCCAACGTATAGATGAAAGTTTTAATTTGCAGCTTACTACCTATATGAATGACCCCAATTTTGATTCCAATGAATTGGATGAATATTTTTATTTGGTAGAAAATGGTCTCGTTCCTGCTCTGAATTCATTAGAGCGAGAAGCTGTATCTGCACGGAAGGTTTCTGAAAGAGGATGGGTTATTATTTCAGCATTATTTACCATCATCGCTCTTGGTTTTTTTCTTTATACTATTAATAAAAAAAAAGAACATCTTAGCAAAGAAAAACTGGCTTTACTTACAGGAAAACAAGGGGAAACACATAGACTCAGTATTGACCTTCACGACATTTTAGGATATAAGATTGTAGAACTTAAAGACCGAATAGACAGATTAACAATCAAACCACATACAGATCTAAAATCTATATCAGATGGTCTAGACGAACTGCATCATTCTATGCGATATATCGTACAAGCTAACCTCACTCCACAGTCGCTAAAATTAGGCCTCAGCCCAGCACTGGATACATTATTAAATAGAGTAAATGAGCTGGGCATTATTAAATTTCAGCTGTATAAGCATGGCTTGGAGGAACGGTTGTATCCCGAGGTTGAGAAGCAGGTATTTTTTCTCATTCAAGAACTTGTAAATAATATTATCAAACATTCCAAAGGCAGTAAAGCGACTTTTGAAATATCAAAAAATAAAAATGAACTTACTATCATAGCTGAGGATAATGGTATAGGTTATACTCCCTCTATAGACACTCTAAAATCCGTAAAAGCAAGGGTTTCTTTTTTGGGCGGAAAAGTAATAGAGGATGTCGAAATGGATCGTGGAGCTGTAATAGTAGTGAATATTAATGTATAGGAATGTAGGGAAGTACTCAATATCTTGTGTAACCAGAAAAACTTGTTATTATTTTTGGTTAAAAACACCGCCAAATCACAACATTCGCAGCTCAACCAAGGGCGCTGCTTTTGGCTAGTCAGCTTAAAGGCCTTCAGCCTTTCTATGATGATTGCAATGTTGAGTACTTACAAATGTGGCACAATGTCTGAAATTAATCTATGCCACTGCCTTTCAAGTAAGGTAAATTGAAGTTAATACCTGCTTAAGTAACAGTTACTTAATAAGTGATTCATTTAGGCGAACTTATTTTATGGTCAGATACTTGTCCAGAACATGGCCGAAGGAAGGCAAAAAGCTCAGACATTGTTACTAAAGGAACAAAGTCAATTTTTAATTCCTCCGTGCAAATGTTAATAACGACTGCGTATCATAAATAAGATGGGTATGTTCTTTCATCACTCGATTTCCATCCAGAATAACAAAAGCCGGAAATTCGTGGATGTTATATTGGCGAATAATTTCAGATGCCATTTGCGAGGTCTTCTTGGCTTTAACATTCACAAATTTGTAGTTAAAAACAGAGCAAATTTCATTTTTATAAAAAATTGCGCTTTGGAAGAAATCTGATTTTAAATCGCTTTCTTCATATATAAATATAAAGACAGATTTTTTGTCAAAGTTAGCCTTGCTGTACGCATAATCCAGAGATACATCCACAAAATTTATCTTACTGCACTGACCGTGTAAACCAGCTGACAAACTTAAGAATATGATAAGGGCTAGAATATATTTCATTTATTTAACACTCAGAAGTCTTTTGATTATACTCTCAAATTCGTTCAATGCAAAGATCAGGATATTCTGCTGGTTTGTCATTACTAAATGTAGTAAAACTGGTTTATTATTTTATGTAAAAAAACTTTCTTAAAAAAAGAACCGCATACTCATTTTCTCTTTTGTATGTCATGTCTGAACAACAATAATCATTTTATACAAAAATATTTTGGATGAGATATTTATTTGAAACTCACTGATGCTCACCTCCCTGTGAGTTGAAAAAACAAGAATAAAAAACATTATAATTTTTGTTGAGTTTTCGTCCAGTATATTAGCCACTTAGTAACAGTTAAATAATGAGTGGATCATTTAGACGAACTTATTTTATGGCCAGATACTTGTCCGGAGCACGGTCGAAGGAATGCAAAAAGCACAGACATAACAGGGCTATTTTATTCATTTAATAATCGGACATAGTTTTTCCAAGATCCAATATCTTCAGTATAATGTTTATCTATTACGCGAGATACTTGATTCAAATGTATCATATCATGAATTGTCCATGTTGAAATTAATTCCCTAAGAGTTACAATCTTTAAGTCTGGATGAATTCCTTCTTTATTTAAATCTGATTCAGTTAATTTCCACGATTTTAATTTCTGAATGTTCTCAGCTCTATAGATCGTTCGGATGTAAATAGAAAAACTCGTAGAACAGGTTGTGATTGCTATTATAAGACATTTAGTCTTGATCCCCATTTGGTCACTGTGCTATATATGCCACCTTCATCAAATGCAATACAATGAGAGCATTATCAACAGGATGAGTAAGTACTCACTATTGTAATCATCATCAAAAGGCTGAAAAGTTTTTTTGTCAAAGACACTATCGCAACTTGCACTAATTTTTATCTAAACTTTTATCATATTTAATAAGATTAGTACAAGTTTTAAAATTGTCATTTATTTTAACATGAGTTTTTTCAAGCTTTTCATCCATCCAACTATTAAAGTATTCGTGTTTTTTACTTTCTTTCGCAAAGTTTCGGATCCTATCATAATCTTCAGTAATGGAGGCTTGATGAGGCTTAGTTTTTGACTGTATTTTTATGAGTCGAAATAACTTTTCTTCCCTTTCTTCAAATTCAATAGGCTCAGTAATGTCGCCTTCTTCCAAATCTTCTATGGCAAAATAGATTTGATGTGGCAATTCTGAAGTTTCAAAAAATGTATCACCAGTTTTTGGGTTGCGCATTCTTCCAGCATTATTATAACTAAATTCATCTTTATCAGAATATCGCTTCACAGCATATCCAAAACTTAGAGAGTCATTTATTATACTATTTCTGATAGAATCCATCTCAGCTTTTGCCTTTTCCAAATCAGACGTAAAAATATTAGGTTTTACTAAGATGTGTCTAGTATGTATGGAGTTGCCTCTTCTATCAAGAAGTTGAATAAGGTGAAACCCAAATTGCGTTTCTACAATATTCGATAATTCTCCTTTATCTAAATTGTATGCCTCAGCTTCAAATTCTGGCACAAATGTGCCCCTCTTTTGCCAATCAAGATCACCACCGAGTTTGCCAGATCCTGGATCGTCAGAATATACAGAGGCAAGCTCAGCAAAATCTTCTCCATTGAGGATACGCTCCCTGAGCTCTTCTATTTGCTTCCGAGATTTTGCACTTTCCTCATCATTTACTTTAGGTTTATATACAATTTCAGCTAACTCTACTTCAGCATTTAAAAAAGGAAGACTATCCCTAGGAATAAGGTTATAATAGTCAATTACTTCCTGTGGGGTAATCTGGACTTCATTTATCAGTTGGCCCTGTATTTTTTGAATGGTTAATTCTTCCTTAAGTGGCCCACCCAATTCTTCTCTATATTCCAAAGGTGTTTTACCATAATAATTTTGAAAAAACTCTTCGCTCCCGTTCATCTGTGACAGAATGTACTGCATTCTTCTCTCTATTTCTACTTCTACTTCTACATCACTTACTTCTACGCTATCTAGTCTGGCTTGATTCAGCAGCAGTTTGCTTGAGATAAGCTGATCAACGATCTGACATTGTAATCGAGAATCATAATTTGGTTGTTGTTGTTTGGCATATTCAAACAATTCTTGCACTTCAGAGTACAGAATAAATTCGTTGCCAACCGTGGCAATAATTTTATCCACTATGAGTGGCTTGTTTTGTCCATAAGTATCGGTTCCACTCCACATTAAGAAGAGGATGAAGATATAATGCAAATTAAGTGTCATTCTCATTGGATATCAATTTTAACAATTTTAGATCTCATGCCTTTGTCAAAGATCTCTTGTTTATAGTTTTCTATAGTTTCTTTTT
>JAZGFD010000018.1:0-4212 GCA_036479115.1 Saprospiraceae bacterium
GGGTCAATGTGAACAGCTATAGCTTTTCCATCTACTACATATTCTTTTACATATTCTTCTCCTGACCAATATTTTATAATTTTTTCTCCTGAATCCATAGTAATTTCCACTTCTACGGGAGTGATAAAATCACCCTTTCTTTCCACTTGCACTACTGTTATTATCCCTTTTAGGTTTGATTTTCTTATATCGATTCCTCTAATTCCTGTTGCTCCTTGTACAGTTCTGATTTGGCTTGATCTAAGAGTTTTTACGGCATAATCACAAACAGCAGTAGTATATAAGGCTTGATGCAATAGGTTCTTTACAATTTTCCCATTCTCTTCACCATGCCTTTGTGTTATTACCGCCTCAGTTGTAGATAAAAAGTCATTTGCCCGAGGGTGTGTAAATTTGTATTTTTCAAAATAAGTGTGCATTAAAACATCCATGGTCTCTTGCCCGTACATTTTTCTAATGCTCTGTAGTGTAGTACCAGTTTTACTGTATACCAACTCTTTTGTATACCTTTTAAATTTCCAACCTGGCTGGGCCACTATGGCTTCTCTATGATTGTCCATTCCTGTATATTCAGCTCTCGTCAATTCCGAATTTCCTATCTTAAAGCCCCATAAATCTATAAGAGACCTCTTTTTACCATAATATTCTTCCATGATCCTATCTTCAAAATAGGTGACAAAGCCTTCATCTAGCCAAGGTTCTTCTTTTTCATTGTTGGCTAATATTCCCATAAAATACTGGTGCGCAAATTCATGAACAATCAGCGACTCGATAGTGCGAATGCCCTTTGGGAATCCATAAAATGAACCTCCTGTGCTAAAAGTAGGATATTCCATGAATCCATTTCTAAGGCCTACTAATGGCGGATCCATAATGGTAATCGTGCTATATGGATAGGTGCCTACATGCACTTCAAGATATTCTAATGATTGTTTGAGCACCTTCATAAATCGAGGTTGCAACGTTCTGTGTTCTTTGGGAGACAACATTGTAATTTCTACATGTTTCCATTGGTCTTTTACCACTTCAAAATGGGGATAAGCTGTCCATGCAAAATCAATAACATCTTCGGCGTGATATATTTTAGTGTGTGTCCCATCTCCATTATTGGTATCAGATACCAGACATCCTGATGCACCTATTACTAAATGATCTGATGTGGTCAATTCTACATTATAAACTCCAAATTCTCCATAGAACTCTGTTTGACGCATGAATTGATGGCAATTCCACCCCCACTTTCCTGATAAGTCTTTTTCCCATACTCCTAGCTTAGGATACCAATGTACCCAAAGAAAGAAATCATTGTGTCCCCACCCAGATCGAGCAATGGTGCGTGGCAGTCGTGATTCAAAAGTGGTTTTATACTCTACAGTTTCTCCTGGCATGATGGGCGAGATAAGGGGTATCATAAGTACGGTCTCATCATCCTTATTGTCATCGTCAGGGTGTATATATTTTTTGTTTTTTGACAAATCTCTACCTTTATCATCTTCTATACTCAGCAATTCTATCCATCCCCAATCTTCTGGTTTTCTATCCATAAGGTTTTGTCCAAATGTATTTCCCTCTGCACCTTTTATCCATGTGGAATATGTATTTTTAAATCCATTGAGGTACATGTACATTCTCAGTTCTAAAATGGTATCAGGAGATTGGTTTTTAAAAGTTATAGTTTGGGTGCCTGTAGCTTTTTTTGCTTTGTGATCGAGGGTAAGTGCCATTTTATAGTTGGCAAGTCGTGCACTTTGAGGAGAGTTCAATACAGCATCACATTGACCAATAGCCACACAATGTAGTATAGTCATGATGCTGATAAAAAGATAGTTTTTCATGCTCTATTTACTTAACGACGTGAAGATATGAAATTTGAAAAAATCAACAATTATTAAATGCTTTTAGATGATGATTTTCATAGTTTTTAGTAAATAGTATCGATATTGATTTCTCATTTTTCATTTTCGTATACTCTTGGTTTCATCTTACACTTTATATGCCTTAGTGAATCTCGATTATCAACTTATTTTCGTGCATTGATAAAGCTAAATGGTGTTGCCACGTGTACGATTTATATCATCATTTTTTCGATTTTAAGACTTCCAAAATATATAACAATTTGGGAATAACGGCTATGTCATATTTCGTCTGACAAAAAATGGTTTTCAGTACTTTTTCAATTATAGCCAATAAGTTACTTGTAAGTAAAAAATTGACATATCCAAAAATTCAAAAATTCAAAAATTCAAAAATTCAAAAATTCAAAAATTCAAAAATTCAAAAATCTTATATAAAAAGAATTATTGTTAATGAATTTCAAATTAGTTGTTAATGATTGCGAATCAGGGCAATACATATGAAGTTGCTAGTATTTTTATAAGAAGAAACTAAAAATGAGTCTATTCTGGGAATTGTCATTTTTCATAAAACAAGTGTTTGCCAATATGTTTATTTATGATTTTCTGAGTTTTCGAGATAGAATCAAATATCAACAATTAGGATTGTTAGTTTCGAATTTCGAAACTAATTAAAAATAGATTAGACATGAATTTAAAGATGAAATTAAAAAGCCTATTTTTTTTATACGCTATGTGCTTTGTGTTTATCCAATTTATTAGCGGACAGGAAAAACAAAATTTTTTGTTTACAAAAGGAGATAATAATATCTCAGTAATTACGATGGGTTCTACTCGTTCAGCTCACTGCACAGTTGTTGAGTATCCTGAATTTTTAGTCATTCATGAAATTCCTAAAATTCCTACAGTAAAGAATGTACGAGATTCAATAAAGACAGATGATGATAAAGCCAATCCTCTGATGACATTCATAGACAGTATTTATCTGCATAAACCCATAAAATATATTCTCAATTCTCACCATCATAGCCATAGTTTATCAATCATCATACCTTTTCTAGACAAAGGAACAAAGCTGGTAACCACAAAAGAAAATATTAAAATTTATAACAAAAAAGGGCTTTTTGGTAATAAAACGAGTGAGGGCTTTTCGAATTCAATTATTCTAATTTCTTCTGATACAATGCTATTGGCGAAATCGAAATGTCCAATAGAGGTTTTATATCTAAAGAAATCTGATTACAAAAGCATCCCTACTGAAACTTATTTATTTTTCAACTTTCCTAAACAAAAATTACTGGCTACTTCCTGTATGGTTTATCTGAAAGATAAGGATACAAAGTATGGATATAAGGGGATAGTATATAATGATAGGCTAATCAATGTAAAAGAAATCATAGTTGATAAAAACCTTGATATTGATTACACCTTACAGTTGTATAAATTTAGATTTAAAAATGGCATTAGAAAGCTTCCAATTTTTCCTATATCGTACCACCAAAATGTGTTGAAATATAGCTGGCATAGATTAGAACTTTCGGAACATTTTCAAAATATGAGTTATGAAGAACTCACCACAAAAAAGGACAGCTTGCTAAATTTTCTTATTGAAACTGACATATACCACATCGTGCTAAATCATGCCGTTTATAAATTGATTGAGAAAAAAGAATATCAAAAAGCTGTTGCAATTGCTAAAATTCTAGTTCAATATGAACCTGGCAGACTTAATGAGATAGACACCTTAGGTGAAGCTTATTATAATAATGGACAACTGATAATGGCAATACATTATAATTCAATCTTAAAGGAATCAAAGCAAAGCTCAGAAGGGCTGGGTTTAGCAGAATGGAAAAAAAATCAAAAAAATAGACTAGTAAACAATAAATAAGGCTTCTTGTAGATTCTCATTGAAAAGGATACCGCTCTCTCATTGAAAAGGATACCAGTATAGAGGTTAAAAATGGAGATAAAATATGAATATTGTTTCATTTTAGATCAAGTTTTTTGATTCTTTGACGCTGAAAGATTGGCCATTCATATTGATAAGAATAGCCTTGTGAGTGAGTCTGTCAACCATAGCAGCAGTCAGGACTTGATCGCCAAATATTTCAGTTCAACGATCAAAGCCAAGATTAATAGTAATAATAGTAGACTTTAGACCTGCCCTGAGACTAAGATGGGTAAAGAGTAATTCAGCGGCATTTTTATCAAAAGAGATGTACCCAAATTCATCACAGACAACGAGATCATATTTTAGGAATTGGGTCTCCAGCCTCCGCAGGAATTTATCAGATCTGGCTTCATTGATTTGAGTAATGAGTCTGGGGATGGTAGTAAATAATACTGTATAATCCAT
>JAZGFD010000019.1:0-8749 GCA_036479115.1 Saprospiraceae bacterium
CGAGTCTCCTCTGGAAACTAACATTTTTCATAAAAAGAATCGTTTTGGATGCAATTTGTGCCCACTCCAAAAACATATAAAATCTAAAATGCTTCTTTTAGCAATCTTATCACATTTTTCAATCTGTTGATAATCAGGTATCAATCAAATATCTAAAAGTGATAACTACTCAGATTGATTTAAGAAAAGAATAAAAGATGATAAATCGAATTTCTAACAATACCAATCATAAAAAGATGATAAATTTCAAATAAAAAGGAATCATTATCGAATCAAGTCTCAAAGCCTTGAAAATCAGAGAAAATTGCAATGAAAAACAAAAAGCCTTAGTAGTTAATGACCAAATAGCACAAGGTTTGGAGCAAAAAATGAATAACCTTATAATGGAATACCTCAACGAAGAAAAGTATTATAAAAGCCTGACTTTTCAAAAATCTTTGCATAAATACAAACCAACAAGCCCATATACAAATCCTGTAGGGATTGAACATTTATTGGTTAAAGATAAAATCTAGGGGTACGACCCCAACGGGGTCCCAAAACCAAATGTGTTGATATTCTAAAAACATAAGAACCCTACAGGTTCATACACATCTCTTATATGGATTTAATGATTATAGATTAATGATGAAGAATAATAATCCGATTTATTCCAAACCAACAAACTCATACACAAATCCTGTAGGTCTTTAATATTTGTAAGTCTTTATTGTATTTAAGAAATTCGTTCCTGGCAGGGTCGTATGTACCGATTATCGTCTGTTTTTATAAACATATGAACCCTTCGGGCTCAACCCTGAGTTATTATTGATACGAAAATAACTTGTGTCTATTAAAAAAATGTAATTTATAGGTTCAAAAGCACACCACTTGAGTAGTCATAAATAATGATAATATTATCTAAAATAATTCATTCTGTGAAAATTATCTGTTTGAGAGTGGACTTAATTTGCATTTTTGAGATTCGGTGATGCCTTAGTATCAGTAAAGTGAGGAAAATGTAAATAAGTGCTCGTAACTACACAGCAGCAGTCAATTATTGTTAAAAACGACTCTTTTTACGCTACTCGGCGGCTATTTGATTAGCAATAAAATAGCCCATTTTTATTCAAAAATAATTCCAGTGGGATAGTTACAGTGCTCATTTTTTTGTGTGCCCAGAAAGGTTTGTCATCATTTTTGGTCAAAAATGCCGCCAAATCACAAGGCCTTCAACCTTTCTATAATGTTTACAATATTGAAGTACTTACAAAATGTAAAGTTCGCCAAAAGCTTTATGCAGAGCTTGTCAAAGTGTTTATGCAGAACTTGTCAAAGTAAACTTTTTTGATTTTGTGAGTTTTCGGAGTAGTCTCAAGGTTATCCGTACTTCTCGATATACTTGTCAAAGTCCATTTTAGTAATACACTCTGGAATGAATGATGATGCATCTCCAGCACCTTTGATAATTTCGCGTACTATAGTAGAACTGATGTGAGAAAATTCAGGTTGGCTGATTAAAAATACCGTTTCAATTTTATCACCAATAATATTATTCAATTGAGATATGGTTTTTTCGTAATCAAAATCAGATGCGTTTCTTAACCCTCTGATAAGGTACTTGGCATTCATTTTTTTACAATAATTTACAGTAAGTCCTTCAAAATGACCTATTTCTACAATTTGATCCTTACCATATACTCGATCAAGCCATTCTAATCTGGCTTCGAGAGGAAATAGAGTCTTCTTCACAGAATTCACCCCTACAGCCACTATTATTTTGTCAAAAAGAGGGCAAGCTCTTTTTACTAAATCTATGTGACCTCTTGTAATTGGATCAAAGGAGCCTGGAAATACAGCAATTTTCACGTCTCGTAGTTTTTACAAAGGTGATGATAGTGAAATCAAATAACAATATAATTATTTGATAAGAAATATCTTGTTGGCTTGGTCGTAATTTAATATGTGGTAAGCGCGATAAAAACCTTATTTAACGAAGCTCGTAAAACCAGCATTCTCAGGTAAAAATTTTCTTCAATCTTACTTCATTATTCAATTAGATTATCCATAACTCAGGTGGGCGCTTTTGGCCTCATCTATTTTTCCGCTACACTTTAGCTATTTTTTTTCTCAAATCGAAGATGTGAAAACATAATCGAGATTCACTAACGCATAAATATGTTAGTAATAGGCTGTTATTTAAGAGGAATATAATTTCATTTAGTAAAACTTTGCACTTTTTTGCTGAAAAGCACTACACCTGAATTTCTAAAAATTTTTATCACAGTTGTAGTAACTCCGTTGATTTTTCTTGCTCATAAAGTAATAGACAATTATATTGGCATTTCCGTAGCTAATCAAATAAAAGATTCTGCGGTTCAAATACCTTAAATGAGAACAAATTATGCATCAGATTACAGATAAAATAATGATGATTAGACCTGCGAGCTTTCAGTATAATGCTGAAACAGCGGTAAATAATGCTTTTCAATCGAATATAAATGAAGAATCTAGGCCAATACATACTAAAGCAATCGCAGAGTTTAACAATATGGTTGCTATTCTGAGATCGAAAGGTGTAACTGTTGAAGTCTTTCAAGATACTGAAGATCCGATTAAACCCGATGCAATATTTCCTAATAATTGGATTTCCTTTCACGCAAATGGGACGGTTATTACCTATCCGATGTATGCCGAAAATAGGAGAATGGAAAGACAAGAGGCCATTATTGATAAATTGGGGAGAAAATATAACATAACCAAAAGATATACTTTCGAATCTTCTGAAGATGAAAATAAATTTCTAGAAGGCACAGGAAGCATGTTATTGGATAGAGAAAATGACATTGTATATGCTTGTTTGAGCCCTCGTACGAATATTGAGATTCTCGAAAAATATGCTGTATTGATGGAAGTCGAAAAAATAGCTTTTCAGTCGGTAGATCGTTACGGAAAACAAATATATCATACCAATGTCATGATGGCTCTAGGGATTGATTTTGTAGTTATTTGTCTAGCAAGCATTCAAAATGAAACCGAACGTAAATTAGTAATATCTACATTAGAGAAAACAAATAAATACGTAATAGACATTAGCTATGATCAATTAGAAGCCTTTGTTGGCAATATGCTGCAAGTAATTACTATAAATGGTGAAACATTACTCGTCATGTCACAATCCGCTTTTAATTCTTTGAAAGAGCAACAAATTAATGAATTGAATGCAAGAACTACCATATTGCCAATACCATTAGAAACCATAGAAACTGTTGGTGGTGGTAGTGTGCGATGCATGATGGCAGAGGTTTTTTTAACTTTAAATGACACTTAACGCGCATTCAATTTATAACGAATAGAATGATGAGCCCACTCCGAAAACATATAAAACCTAAAACGCTTCTTTTAGCAATCTAATCACCTTTTTCAATCTGTTGATATTCAAATATTTACAAATGTAAAAAAAATGATAATGTTATCTATAATAATTCACTTTGTGAAAATTACCTATTTTCAGAGTGGGCTCAATGATCAACAATCGAGTAAATACTCCTCATTATAGAATCTCTATATTTCATCTTTATATACTATTTGATTTACATTTCTTTATGGTTTATCAAAACCTCAATCTCTAATCATTTGGGTATATTTACGCACCGAAAATTAAATTTTCATCTATGAATTTTGATCTAATTGTTATTGGCAGTGGTCCTGGAGGATATGTGGCCGCAATCAGGGCCTCACAACTGGGACTCAAAACAGCCATCATTGAAAAAGAATCACTGGGCGGCGTTTGTCTAAATTGGGGGTGTATACCCACAAAAGCGCTTCTTAAAAGTGCTCAAATATTTGAATACCTAAATCATGCTGAGGATTATGGCATTAAAGTGGGGAGCGCAAAAGCTGATTTTAGCGCTATCATTAAGAGAAGTAGAGATGTAGCAGAACAAATGAGTAAAGGAGTGACATTCTTAATGAAAAAGAATAAAATCACAGTAATAGAAGGCTTTGGAAAATTAGAAAGGGGCAAAAAAGTATCGGTAAAAGGTGCAGATGGAAAAAACACAACATATGGAGCCGAAAATATAATTATTGCTACAGGAGGAAGAGCAAAGGCTTTACCTCACATTTCTATTGATAATGTGATGGTTATTGACTATAAGAAAGCGATGAGTTTATCCAAACAGCCAAAACAAATGGTAGTAATAGGAGGTGGCGCAATAGGTGTAGAATTTGCCTATTTCTATAATTCTATAGGCACAGAAGTCACCATCGTAGAATTTTTAGAACAAGGATTGGTGCCGCGAGAAGATAAAGACATTAGCAAAGAATTAAGTAAGATATTCAAAAAGAAAGGGGTGACTGTAATGACCAATGCCTCTGTTGAGTCTGTAGAAAAGAAAGGTAAATCATGTCTTGTAAAAGTAAAAAGTAGAAAGGACAATAGCATCAAAGAGATAAAATGCGATATTGTGTTATCTGCTACAGGAGTGCAAGCTAATATTGAAGAAATTGGCCTTGAAACTCTAGGAATAAAAACAGAAAATGGATTAATACAAGTGGATGAATACAACCAAACAAATGTGCCTGGTATCTATGCCATAGGAGATGTATCTCCAGGAGCGGCTTTGGCTCATGTGGCCTCCGCGGAAGGTATTATCAGTGTAGAAAAAATAGCGGGGAAAAACCCAAGACCAATAGATTATGGCAATATTCCTTCATGTACATATTGTAACCCTGAAGTGGCATCAGTGGGCATGACTGAAGCAGAAGCTAAAGAAAAAGGCTATGAGATAAAATTGGGCAAATTTCCATTCAGTGCTTCTGGAAAAGCGAAGGCATCAGGAGCCCCTGAAGGCTTTGTAAAAATAATTTATGACAAGAGATATGGTGAGCTTTTAGGAGCTCATATGATCGGCGCTAATGTGACTGAGATGATTGCAGAGATTGTCGCTGCGAGAGCACTTGAAACCACAGGTCACGAAATTATTAAAACTATACATCCCCACCCTACCATGAGCGAAGCCATAATGGAAGCATCCGCAGCAGCTTATGATGAAGTTATCCATTTATAAATATAAATAAATGAACTAAATGAAAAAAGGAACATGGGCAATTATCGGATATGTGTTGTTTCTCTTCGGAGTACTGGCAATTCTTCTTTCTATGATAGGATTATCTTTTAAGCCATTGGCATTTTTAGACATATTCGGCAGAACTGGTGGCTTTGTACTGAGGATAGTCTGTATTTTAACAGGACTGATTATTCTTTATATTTCTAGTGTTAAAAGAGAATAGCGGAAATGGGAAATCGAGAATTCTTAAATTGTAACTACTCCGGTGGAGCCAATTTTGGCAAAAAAAAGTTCTTTTTCTACCATATTACAGATATTTTTTATCGCCTTAGCTCGGCTATGTCTCAAAAAAAAATGAGCATTATCAGGTAAAAAAATAACAATTTTTTACCTCCCTGTTTGCCAGACAGGTCTCAAAAACGCCCACTTATTGCTACCATAAATTGGAGGATTAAGTACTATTTATCTACCCATTGCTTAAATTCCATAGCTCTATTACGGCTCACAATAAAATCCAAGCCCCCATCATTTCTACCTAAGTCCAATTTCAATCTTTGATTCAAATATGGGTAAATCTTTTTGACCGAATTGATATTTACTATCTGTTTTCTATTGATTTGAATAAAAGTAGTAGCATCTAATTCTCGATCCAAATAAGCTACAGTTTGAGAATATAAATGCCGTCTTCCATCAATCATATGGAGAAATGTAAGGCTATCTTCAGAGTAGATGAAAGAAACATCTTTTACATTTACAAATTCAAAATGACTTCCTTTTTTTACTAAGAAGCGGTTTCTTTTAGTATGATTCAACCCACCATAAATATTTTGCAACACTGCAGTATCTCGATTGCTTTGATCCACTTGATTGAGATTGTTAACAGCACCTTGCAAGTCTTCTTTTGATATTGGTTTGAGCAGGTAATCAACGCTATTTAACTTAAAAGCCTTAATGGCATAATCGTCAAAAGCGGTAGTAAAAATGATAGGAGCTTGAACGTCTACATGGTTAAAAATTTCAAAACTTAACCCATCAGAAAGCTGAATATCCAGAAATATTAAATCTACATTATCTTTATTCTTATACAACCAATTAATAGCATCTTCAACACTATCCAAATGTTGTAACAACACCATTTCTGGAATAACTTCTTTTGCTAAATCAGCCAAATACTCGAAAGCATTTATTTCGTCTTCTATGATGACTGTTCTCATACTTTCAATCTTTATATAATTACATTTGAATTGGTAGTGAAATCTTTCTTATTTTGATGGTTAATATTTTTCTTCCTATGGATCGATAATTCATTTGAGTACTCAGAGATTAAAGGAATTTTCACTATAAATTCCTTGTTTCCTTGGCTTATCACTACCTCTCTATCAGTAAAATATGAGAACCTCTTAATAATGTTTTCTAATCCTACACCTGTAGACCTAACTTCTTGGATTTTCTTTTGAAGGTTATTTTTGATAAATACATAATCCTTGTTTTGAGATATTTCCACTTCGATTTTTAAAGGTTTACTTCTTGATACAATATTGTGTTTTACAGCATTTTCAATTAATAACTGTAAGCTCAAAGGGACTACATACATGTTCAGATCTGTTTCTTGAATACCAATGCAAATATTGCTGCCAAATCTCTCCTCTAATAGCTCGGCATATAACCTGGCATTTGCTATTTCGTCAGATAGGCAAACAAGAGACTCTTCATGTTTGCCAACAGAATATCGGTAAAATTTACTCAATTTTCCCAAGTATGATACTGCTCTATCAGAATCTCTAGGAATTATATTCATAAGAGTGCTGAGGCTATTGAATAAAAAATGTGGATTTATCTGATTTCTTAGGTTATCAAGTTCTGATTGTACATGAACCGTTTGTAGTCGTTCTTTTTCTTGAATAGCATCTCGATATTTAACAAAATAATATATGGCTTCATATGTTGCCAAAACAGAGAATGATAAAAAATAGGTAACTATTATTTCTCTGATATAGCCCATATGTACACAATCACTGAGTCCAATTGCTTCGGTAATAAAATGCATAATGGCGCTTAACACAAATCCCGCAAGTGGAGAAGTAATTAGGATAACACCGCAAAGTTTAAGAACACGCCGTTTGGTATCTTCGATTTTTGGAAATTTTATTCTCAACTTTATGATAACATGCCGATAGAAAAGCCAAAAAAATAGAGTAAGAATAATTCCTTCAGGAACTTCAGCTGGAGCATGGGAATAATATGTCACAAGATCCATCCCAGAGATTACAGGAAAAAAGACTGTAGCAATAATAATAATGCTCCATATCATAAACTTTCGATCATCGAAACCTAAATAATCTTTAGCAATATATGATTTAGAATTGCGCATTCGTTTTTCAAGTATAAAAAGGAGGCCATATTTGCTACGACCTCCCAAAATATATTAACAAAGAAATAATATAACTACTCAGGTGGAGACAATTTTGGGTAAAAAAATATTTTTTTTACCCTATTTCAGCCATTATTCATACCAATCGAAGATATTGGGTCATAACCGAGATTGACTAACCTCTAAAACAAGTTCGTAATAGCCCTGCTATTCCATCTCAAATGTGCTTTATCTGGAAAAACAATATCAACTTTTTTATCTCAAAAGCACCCATTTGAGTAGTTACTTATTTTCAAATTTGCCTTATTTATTTAGATTTTCTGTATTTCTCCTTCACCTCCTCCTTCTGTTCATGTCTTCATATTTATTAATCCAAAACTCAAGTAAAGTGCATTTCAAATTGTCGTCTTGCCATAATTTTTATTGACAAAAATTTCATTAAAGCCAGCTGTATCACATTAGGTAGCACTTATTCTATTACCTGTCTGAGGTAATTAGTGACAATCTGAAAAGCACCTCTTATGCATGATAGGTCTGTATCCATTTATCTTTTTTCAATTACTACAGGTATCTGAATTGTCTTTTCCTTTGCCATTCCATCGTAAGTTATTGGTTCTACTTTTTTAAGACCAAAAATAATATTTTTTATAATGGTACTGACCTCATATAAGCCTGATACTGATACAGATTTAATTGTTCCATCGCTACCTATTAAGACCTTTGCAATCCACCTGCCTTTTTCATGCAAGCCTACCCTATCTTTAATAAGATTAATTTCATTTCTCAAATGGCTAGAAATCGTAATAATGGCAGACGTATTAATCTTAACATCTTCTTTTTCATAATTGGTTGAAATCCTTTCTAAAGAATGATCTAATACATTATTAGAATTGTATACTACTTGACCTGTCAAACTGGGTGTAGCAAGGAATAAAACTAGAAGTAATCCATAAATTGTAGAATAAACATTTTGCTTTTTCATAATAGTGTTTTTTGCTTTTTATTAATAACAAGTCAAATATGGGCTTAATTAAAAAAAGATAAAATGGTTAGTTGGCGAAGTGTATAATTTCAATGTTGAGTGGTATTATAGCAGGCAACTTTGGATAATTCTCGGTCAGGGATTTCGTAAATGAACATCAAAGAGTTCAATTCATTTTTTTGTGATCGCAAAGAGGTCAAGAGACGACTATATTAAAAAAATGAAGTTGCTTAATAACTAATGGTGTCCGAGTAAGTTTTTTAGTTGAAGCCATTTAGTCGGACAGCTGATTTTGATCATTTGATAGTAATATGGACTACTTAGAATAAAATGGGGTGCTAATAT
>JAZGFD010000020.1:0-5551 GCA_036479115.1 Saprospiraceae bacterium
CTTTTGGCGATCTTTATATTTTTTTCAATGAGCTGATACTCAGGCATCACCGAATCTCAATAAATGTAAATCTCATCCAAAACAACTCATTTTGTGAAAAATGTCTGTTTCCGGAGTGGACTCAATATTTGAATTATTACAATTGTTCAAATATTAAAGCACCGATCATTCACAATTGCCCATCACTTGAAAGTCCTTTCATTTTCTTTATCATTTATAGATTTTGCTATATATCCAGATGAAAATAAGCCGCATATTCAGGTAATTCTGAATTGTTTAAAACATAAGCACTACAAAGGTATTTCAGCTATATTTTTTCGCTTGAGCTCTGTTATGCTTCAAAAAATGAGTTTTATCTGGTAAAAGATTATAATTTTTTCATCAAAAGCGCCCACCTGAGTAGTAACAATTAGTAATGACCCTGCCCATATGGCCTAAATAAAATATTTACAGATAGTCGCAATCTTGAATTAAAAAAATTGTTGCAACCTGACTGTCTGGAATGCAATTATCAAAAGCAAACACATTAATAGTTACAAATAAAGTAATCGATTCAATCATTTTTATCACTACTCATCCACCAGGCATCCGAAGCTATGCTCGTACGAATCTCTAGCACTGAGGAATAATCCATTTTGTCAACAAGAATCCCAACTCTATAGAGATTGTTTTGTACGTATATCTCAGCATTATAAATATGATCTATCTCACTTGCCATATGCAATGCATTGGTTCTTTTCGTAAAAGAACCAACAATAATCACATCTTTCACAATCACATCCTGAGAAATAGCTAGAGGATCATTCTCTATCATCAATGCGCCTATTGACATAGAAGATTCTACTATTGGTATTTTACTATTTTTCAGTGTAAAATCACATCTCTTTATCATAAATATAGCGATGAGTAATACCGCAGCGGTTCCAATGATAGCCCAAATATTCTTGCTACTAAGCACTTTATGACTTTGAGAAGTCTTTGATATTTTATCCGAGATAATAGCCTTTTTCTCATGGCTTGTTTCGACAAAAGGCAAGGGCTTTTCATGATTATATGCTTTTGGAGAAGGAGTTTTTGAAAGAGAAGAAAAGACATTAGTTTTTTCGTCCATTCTATCACCTTCGTTAAAAGAAAGTGTATCAATAATGGGAAGATATCTGTTTTCATCTACAATCAAAGTGTCTGATATAAACCGAAGCTCTCCTTTTTCATTTTGTTTTATTATCCCCAAACCTTCTATGCTTCCTAGTCCAAAATTAAGAACGTCATTTAAAACATCTTGAAAACGTACTTCCAAATGCTTATAAAATTTTTTATTGATATAATACTTTTTAAATTTTTGATTCTTATTATCTCCTGCAAAAGAACGAGAAAATCTTATTTTTTGAAATGGTGGATGAATGATCGTATCACTAGGGCTAAGATACTGATCTATATGATACTGGGTAAATACACCTAAACCAGGTAAATGTAATTCTCTATTGAGAAAGAAATAGTTCTTTATCTTTTGGTCAAACTCAGTGGGTAGCATACTACAAAATTCGTTGTTTTATTCCAAATAATGACGAACTTTACAACTTATTTTCCAATTGTTAATAAGATAGAGTCATCATTAGAAAATTATGATAAGAAAAAAGTCAGAGAAACTATTCGAAGAAGCTAAAATATACTTCCCTGGAGGAGTAAATTCTCCAGTACGCGCATTCAAATCCGTATTTGGATCTCCTCTTTTTATCAAAGAAGCCAAAGGAGCCATTATGATTGATGAGGATGATAACAAGTTTATTGATTTCTGCTGTTCATGGGGGCCACTTATTTTAGGGCATAATGACTCTGGGGTTAAAAAAGAAGTAGTCAAAGCAATAAGAAAAGGCACTTCTTTTGGGACACCTACAAAATATGGTAATGCATTAGGTAAAATAATTATAGAAAATCATTCATATCTAGATAAAATAAGGTTTGTAAGTTCTGGTACAGAGGCGGTGATGTCAGCAATAAGGTTGGCAAGAGGATTTACTGGCAAGGATAAAATTATCAAGTTTGAAGGATGTTATCATGGTCATGTAGATTCCTTATTGGTCAGAGCAGGGTCCGGATTAGCAACATTTGGTGAGAGTACATCAGCAGGTATTCCAGAGTCGTTTATAAAGGATACCATTGTGCTTGATCTTAATGATTTAGACGGGCTGAAAAGAACAATCGAGAAAAAAGCGAATAACATTGCCTGTATTATCATAGAGCCTATTCCTGCTAACAATGGCTTGTTATTACAAGATCATAAGTACCTTATTGGGTTAAGAAAATTATGTGACAATAACGGCATCTTACTCATTTTTGATGAAGTTATATCTGGGTTTAGAATAGGTTTTGAAGGTGCTGCAGGGCACTATTCAATAGAACCTGATTTGATGACATTTGGTAAAGTAATAGGTGGAGGTTTTCCAGTAGGTGCCTTTGGAGGAAAAGGCCATATCATGTCAAGCATAGCTCCTGAAGGCCCTGTTTATCAAGCTGGCACACTCAGCGCCAATCCTGTAGCTATGGCAGCTGGATATGAGGTATTGTCACGATTGTTAGAGAAAGGTTTTTATGAAAAACTAGAAAATAAAACAGTTGCCTTCTTAAGCATTGTCCAAGAACATATTTCGAATATGAATTATCCAGTGTCTTTGGTTCAAATGGGGTCAATTTTTTGGATATCGTTTTCCACTGTGAAATCGATCAAAGCTTCAGATATAAACCAAAAAGAAATGGAGCATTTTAAAAAACTTCACGGATATTTACTCAACAATGGAGTATATCTTGGGCCTTCAGGTTATGAAGTAGGATTTATATCATCAGCCCATTCATCAGGTATATTAAAAAAAGCTGCTACGATAATTTGCAGTGGACTTGACGCTGTCTTTGGCAAATTGATATGAAAATTAAATTATTCACTTATGCCGTTTTAGCATATCTCCTTCTCGCATCAAGCTGGTGGACTCTTCTTTTAATTAATAAAAACAATTCAGAATATAACGTAAAAAAAGAGTTGATAATATACAAACCCAATATGTCACTAGCCGAATTAAATAAGGAATATCAGAGGCAAAAGTTAATGATCTTGGGTGAAGGTATATTTTTAGGCGGCACTCTTTTGGCCGGCTTATGGCTCATATATAGAGGGAATAAAAAAGAAATTGATTCGGTAAAACGTCAAAATGATTTTCTTCTTGCTATAACCCATGAACTTAAATCCCCATTGTCTTCAATAGATTTGATAATGCAGACAATGAAATCCAGAAAGCTTGATAAAAAGCAATCTCAAAACCTTTTAAACACAAGTCAAGAAGAGCTAAAGCGCCTGAGTGATATGATTGATAATTTACTACTCTCCACAAATGAACATATCACCAAAAGAAATACCTTCTTAGTAGTAAATACTTCAAGTTTGGTATTAAAAATAATGACTGAGATCAAATCAGAATATCCCCACTCCAATGTCACTTTTCGTAATGACCATAATCATTTAGATTTGATATCTTGTAACCCTAAGCTATTCTCTTTGGCGGTGAAAAATATAGTAGTCAATGCTATTAAATACGGCAATAAAAGTGATGTATATATCAATGTTACCTCTGATAAGTCAAAAAAAATACAAATCACCATTTCCGATTCTGGCTTAGGGATTTCGGATAAGAATAAAACTTTCATCTTTGACAAATTTTTTAGAATAGGTGACGAGATGAATAGAGATCAAAAAGGAACAGGAATAGGACTTTACATCAGTAAAAAAATAATAACAGAACATGGAGGAGATATTAGAATAGAGAATAATAAACCTCGAGGAGCTAAATTTGTAATTAAAATGCCTCAAATAAATGAATAACAAGCCATCAATATTATTGGTTGAAGATGAAAAATCAATACGAGAGGTTTTAAAACTCAATCTCGAAATGGACAATTATAATGTATTGTGTTGTGATAATGGATATGATGCTATTAATATAGCCAAAGAAAGGAATATTCACATTATCTTAATGGATGTCATGTTACCGAAAGTAAATGGAATAGATGCTGCTAGAGAGATCAAAAATAGACGACCAGAACTCCCTATTATTATGCTATCTGCATTAAATCAATCTACAGATAGAGTAAAAGGATTAAAGGCAGGAGCTGACGACTATATTTCTAAACCCTTTAATTACGAAGAATTGGTTTTGAGAATAGAGAAACAGTTAGAAAAAAATAGAAAAATGCAAGGCCAAATAAATACTTTCACAATAGGACACAATACTATAGACATTACCAATAATATAATATCAAATAGCAAAGGGCAATATCAAATGAACTCCAAAGAGTCGTTGCTCTTAAAATATCTTTTTGACAATAAAAACAGGGTGGTGAGTAGAGAAGAGATACTCGCCAATGTGTGGGGCTATGACACATTTCCTCACTCAAGAACTGTAGACAATTACATAGCTTCAATACGAAAAGGTCTTTTGTCAAAAGCAACAGATAAAAAATTCATTATCTTATCAGAAAGAGGAATTGGGTATAAACTTATTATTAATCAAGAGTCTTAAAAAACTCATTTTTTTTAAATGGCGACTACTCAGGTGGTGTGCTTTTGAACTTAAAAATTACATTTTTTTGATAGACACATGCTATTTTCGCATTAATAGAAACCCAGAGTTGAACCTGAAGGGTTCATATGATTATAAAAAATAGACGATAACCAGTACATACGACCCCAACAGGGTCGAATTTCTTCAATACAATAAAACCCTACGAATATTAAATCCCAACAGGATTCATAGATCAGTTCTGAACGTGCTATTAGAATGGCTAAGGTCAAGATTAAAATATCTGGCATGTTCCACAGGCCAACATGTCTTCTGTATCCTAAGATCTGTTTGTGATACTTTGAGAAAAAAAAACTCAATATGCACTCAACTATGATGCAAATAGTCCAAACTTATTTCTCCTTTAATGGTACCTGAGTAGTTACTTTAAATGTTTTTCATTCTCTTGTGCACTTCTAATGTAGCTGCCGTAGCCCCTAGTACGGGTGCGAAAAAGACACCGATAACAGGAATGGCCATAAGAATCATATATGGTGTACCATTACCCGCAGCAAAAGCTTTGTTAGATTTCACGAAATTTGTAGTCTCATTTGGATTATAATACCGTTCTAAGTAAAAGTCCATGTTGCCAAACCCTGCAAAATAGGATTGAACTAGAAAAATAAAAGGGGTGGTGGCAATTGTAAAAATTGGAAATAACCCTACTAAAAAAATTAAAATAGTATATAGTAGTTCTTTTGATACGTTTCTGAGTGACAACCTGATCGCCCTTATAAAGTCAACTATGGCTTTTTTAAATGAAAAAGGAATTGATATATAATCGCCGTCTAAATTACTTTCAATGTCTTCTGATAATTTACTTAATAAAGGGGAGGTAGCAATGAGAACAAAATATTTATAAATGATAAAAAAGAAAATCATCAATAATGCTCTTACTACAAACGAAGACACAGAAGATACCCAACCAAGGTCAGTATCTATTAATG
>JAZGFD010000021.1:0-3249 GCA_036479115.1 Saprospiraceae bacterium
TGTGAAACTGAGTACGATCTACATATCTGAAAGGAAAGAGATTAATTAGGTTAAAAAAAGTTTTAACTCCCAACTCTTCATTGAACAAATCTGCCCTTTTTTCTCCAATTCCCTTTAGGAAACTGATTTTTGTGTTTAGATATGAAGAGTTAGATATCATGCTGCTAATTTAGCTACCATTTTACAATTGCCGATAACCCCTTAAAAAGCTATTATAACTAATAAGAAAATTATACATTTTTTATTCGTCATATAATAAAACCGCTAAAAGTATAATGCAATAATTCAAAATCTTGAGTCTACTCTGGAAACTAACATTTTCAGAAAAAGAATCGTTTTACATGAAATTTACATTTTTTGGAGATACGATGCTGACTGAGTATCAGCGAGTTGAAAAAAATGTAAAGTTCGCCAAAAGTAACTTTTTTGATTTAGTGAGTTTTTGAAGCGGACTCAACAATTGTATATTTATATTTCATTTACTTAATGTTCTTACTTTAGCGTTATAATAAAAATATTTACTTCAATGGTTTTCAAACAACCCCCATAAATACTACTATTGACTTTGTTTATTAATACGTAATAGATTCTTATAGCAATTAAAATTAACAATTGACCAGTATGAAATTTTACTTCCAAATTATAACAATAATTACCACATTCGTAATATCCTCATGTGCATCATCAAAAACCATAATAAATACTCATCCTATAATTGACTCCAAAGCCCTCCTCTCTGATCAAACCATGAAAAAATACATGAATACGATTACAGCAGAGGAACTAAAAGAACACCTTTATATCTTTGCATCTGATGCCTTTGAAGGCAGAGAAACAGGTACTAGAGGTCAAAAGATGGCTGCTAATTATTTGTCAGATGCCTACCATTCATTACACTTAAAAGGGCCAGTTAACAAGCAAGCCAACCCATATCTACAACGTATTCCTTTCTTAGAAGAAAAAACGACTTTTGGTACGATAAAACACAAAGACATTCAGATAGACAATGGAACAGATTTCTTGACTCAGGCCTATCCTAAAAAATCTACAGCTACTGAAATGATATTTGTAGGTCATGGTATTGAAATGAGTGATTATAATGATTACGATGGTATCGATGTGGAAGGAAAGGCCATATGCGCCATATGGGGAGACCCTAAAGATTCAGAAGGCAACAGAATTTTCGCTTCTCCTCAAGATAGCTTTTTGAACCTTAAAAATCTAACAGAAAAAGGTATTACTGATTTGTTTATCACTTTCTCAAATCAAGAAAGGTACGACGCCCAACTGGGTCTAACCTCAAGAAATAGTGAGAAATTCAAACCAGTATTCAAATTTAACGATTCTGACAAAATCGACAGGCCGTATAATCTTTATCTGATATCCCCTTCTAAGGCAGCGGAACTCTTTGGTGTAACCACTAAATCTTTTTTTAACAATGTAAATAAGAGGTTGGATAGAAAACAAACATTAGGAGGGCAATACAATGTCAAAGACATAAAAATAGAAATTGAACGGCCCAAAAAATTAATAACCTCAGAAAATGTAGTTGCAGTTTTACCTGGTAGGGATCTTAAAGACGAAATACTTATTATATCTTCTCACTATGATCACATAGGTATAAGAAATGGAAAAATCTATAATGGAGCTGATGACGATGGGTCAGGATCAATGGGGGTATTAGAATTAGCTGAGGCTTTTGTGATTGCAGCAAAAGAAGGAAATGGACCAAGGAGAACAATAGTATTTCTCAATGTAACAGGAGAAGAAAAAGGATTATGGGGATCAGAATATTATGCAGATGTGCAACCTTTATTTCCACTAGAAAATACAGTTGCCAATCTCAATATTGATATGATAGGAAGAAATGGAGACCTCAGAACCAATGATAATGACTATATATATGTCATAGGGTCGGACATGCTAAGTACTGAACTTCACTCCATTCATCAACAAGTTTCTAGTACACATTTTCCTGAAATGGACATGGATTATCATTACAATGGAAAAAATCATCCAGAACGGATATACTATAGATCAGATCATTATAATTTTGCTAAAAATAATATACCTGTGATTTTTTATTTCAATGGTATACATGAAGATTATCACCAACATACTGATACGCCAGATAAAATAGACTATCCTCATTATAGGAAGAGAACACAACTAATATTTGCCACTGCATGGCAGCTTGCTAATAGGGATAAAAGACCAGTTGTAGATGTTATTGATTGAAGGTAACTACACAGCCACAATTTATTTTGTTAAAAACGACTCTTTTTCCGCAACTTTGTGGCTATTTGAGTAACAATAGCGCTGCTATTACGGCTCAAATAGCCTGTCTGCCTCGGGTAGAAGTCTTGATTAGCAAAAAACAACTCATTTATTCAAAAAGCACTACGACTGTGTAGTTATGATTGAAGTATGAATGAATTCTAACAGTAACAGTAACTGGAAATTACAAAACAAAAAATGAGTTGGATAAAAATCATAGATTATAAGAAATCAAGTGGGAAACTAAAAAAGCTTTACGATCGGGTAAAAGGACCCAACAACAGTATTGATGAGGTATTGTCCATCCACAGTCTCAGACCACATACACTTGAAGGGCATATGGCACTATATAAAAGTGTGTTGCATCACAATAGTAACAGCATGCCCAAATGGTATTTAGAGCTTTTAGGTACTTATGTAAGCGAGCTCAACCATTGTAGTTACTGTGTGGCACATCATTCTGTGGGACTTAAAAAAGGACTTGATAATGATAAAAAATATCAGTTGATAATAAAGGCATTGACATCAGGACACTTTGACAATATTCTAAATGAAAAACAGATAGAAGGAGTACGTTATGCTAAAAACCTCACTTTGAATCATTCAAATATTAGAAAGGAAGACATTCAAAAGCTTCGATCAAAAGGCTTCTCCGATGGTGAAGTTTTAGAGGTGAATCAAGTGGTTTGTTATTTTAATTATGTCAATAGAATGGTTATTGGTCTTGGTGTATCATTAGAAAAAAACAATATTGGGCTTACGCCAAAAATAGGTGAAAGTGATGATTGGAGTCATCAATAAAAAATTTAAGTAAAGGATGTTTTGCGGGTATTTTATTTTCATTGACATAAGGCGTGTAAAAATCATGTTATTGATGAAGACTCAATAAAAATATTACCCCAAGAACCAATAGGAAAAGTGATGACCTATTGTATTGTGTATTTCCCCGAAATAGTGGGCGGTAAAATAAGC
>JAZGFD010000022.1:0-7996 GCA_036479115.1 Saprospiraceae bacterium
TCTTTTGGCGATCTTTATATTTTTTTCAATGAGCTGATACTCAGGCATCACCGAATCTCAATAAATGTAAATCTCATCCAAAACAACTCATTTTGTGAAAAATGTCTGTTTCCGGAGTGGACTCAACCTTAAACATGCATAAAAAAAACCAGATATTTTTATTTGGCGGGCATCATCAATTATCTTCTGCTTTAGCAGCTTGAGGATCAGTTCTTTTCTTGATAACGCTTAATGTATCTAGGCCGTTTTTAACTTCGACATATATACCATCAGAAAGGCCCAGTTCTATTTGTGTTTTCTCGTATGATTGGTTGCCAGTTTGTATATCTACAAAAGCAATGCCTCCGTCTTCATAGATCACGTCTCTCTCTTGCACAGCTACTACTTGATTGATTTTATCTAATATTACATCTGCATTAGCACTATATCCTGCTCTTAAAAATACATCATCTGGAATATCAACTAAAGCCGCTTTTATTTCAAATTTTATACTTCCATCTACATCTAACCCTTTTGGCGAAATGAATTCTAGATCCGCCCTAAAAGTAGTATCCAGTATGGCGCCAATGGTTACTACTAATGGCATTCCTTCGCTCAATTTGTTTACATCAGATTCATCTACATTTCCTACAAAAATCAGATTGGTCATATCAGCCACTACCGCTATGGTGGTGCCCTCATTAAATGTATTCCTCTCTACTACAGAGCTGCCTTCTTCATTGGGTAAGTCAAGTACCATTCCGTCTACAGTTGAAAATATTATGTTAGATACTTGACCAGAGTTTTTAGTAACTCCTTCTCTCAACAACTGTAGGTTGTTAGTAGCTGCTTGATATTCTTGTTGCCTGATGTCGAGATTAATATTGGCTTGACGTAAATTATTATTAGAACTGATTTTAGCATTTTCGTATATGCTCTTTTTAAGTTCTAAATCTAGTACAAATTGATCCCATTGTGATTGAGAAATAATCCCATCTTCAAAGAGATCTCTATTCCTAACTTCTTCTGCTTTGGCTGTTTTAAAATTGACTCTAGCATGATCTGTGCTTAATTGAGTAGTATGAAGATTTTTTTCTCGATCTAGTTCTTTTCGAGCATCTTTTACCCTTATTCTTGCCAGTTCTACATTAGATTTTGCACTGTTGATATTTACTTCATTTGGAATGAGTTTTATTTTTGCTAGCTTTTGTCCTTTTTTCACCAAATCTCCTTCTATTACATACAGCTGGTCTATTACTCCAGATACTTGTGGTTTTATGTGTATTTCTTTACGAGGTATGATACTACCTGATGCTACTGCTTTAAGTATTATATCTTTTATTTCAGGTTTTGTATTTTCATATTTTATAGGATCTCCTTTTGATTGAAAATAGAAATAACTGATGAGACCAGCCGTGATTATTCCAAAGAAAATTAAGAAAAGAATTACTTTTATTTTACTCATGATACGTAATTATTGATCTATTTATATTGTGTTTTATTCGTCTTTTAAGGCTTCAACAGGGTTAATTTTAGATGCGTGAATGGCAGGTGCTAATCCAGCTAATGTGCCAGCAATAACTAAGACTAACAAGGCAAAAACTGCTACTCCAAGATTTACTTCTGGATTATAAAAATTTTGGACATTAATATCATTCGCAACCATGAGATAACTCACCCCACCAATGATAATAGACCCCAATGCCAATCCAATATATCCTGACAAGGCAGTGATAAAAATAGATTCAGTTAATATCATATTGATTATTGATCCAGGTGTGGCACCCATGGCTTTTCTAATACCTATCTCTTTTGTTCGCTCTTTTACAATAATGAGCATGATATTACTTACCCCTATTATGCCTGCTAACAAAGTGCCTACACCCACAAACCATAAAAAGATTTGAATACCTAAAAATAAAGACTGTATCTGTTCAAATTCTTTTTCGAGATTAAATCCTCCTATTCCATCGGGATCCTCAGGATGGATATTGTGTCTTTTTTTAAGTGCAGATCTTATTTTAGGTTCTATCTTTGCCACCGAAATACCTTCTTTCGGTTGACATATGAGCCGATCTATCTCATTGTTGGTGCCAAATGTTTGTCCCATCGTTGTGAGAGGGATCACGGCTGATTCCATATCATCCCTTGTCCAGTCTTTTATATCACGAGGCCCGTATACGCCTATTACTTTGAAGTCAATACCTCGCAATTGTACATGTGCGCCTACAGCTATAGAATCACCAAAGAGAACTTTTTTCACCTCTGTACCCAAAGCCACTACTTTTCTTCTTTGCTCAATGTCTTTTTGGTTAAGATATCGACCTTTATGTACCATGAGGCCTACCATGTCTTTTAAATTTGTAAGCTCCCCTCTCAGTTCAAAATTCTCTTGAATCGCTTTGTATGTCATTGGGATATTCCCCATTGTGTTTCTTGGTGCTGCTTCTGCCAATTCAGGAACTTCTGTATAAAGCGCAGCGATATCATCTAGTTTTATTTTCACCCTTCTACCTGGTTTCAGGCCTTTATATGGCATAGTAGTCCGACTGGCCCAAGTGTACATGATATTTTTTGCTCCGCTCCCAAAATCTCTATATACTCCGTTTTCAAGTCCTTTACCCATTCCCAATAAAAATACTAACATAAAAATACCCCAGAATACACCCAAAGCAGTAAGCATAGTACGCAGCTTATTTTTCTTTATAGTGCCAAATATTTCTTGCCATTTGTCTTTGTCAAATACTCCCATCCTAATCGCTTTTCATGGCCAATACGGGATTTATTCTCGCGGCTTGTAGTGCCGGTAATAACCCTGCTAATGCTCCTGCAATAATCAATACCAATGTGGCAATAACTGCTACACCAAGATGAACTTCTGGATTCCTCCAAAATTCAGTAGCTACATCCTTTGCCAGTGCTATAAGACCAACACCACATGCCAATCCTAAGTAGCCTGCCAAGGCTGTAATAAGAATAGATTCCTGTATAATCATTGATACTATAGATAATGGAGTAGCTCCCATTGCTTTTCTTATTCCTATTTCTTTTGTCCTATCTTTTACAATGATGAGCATAATGTTACTTACGCCTATTACCCCTGCAATAATCGAGAATATACCAACCAGCCAAATGATACCATTAATAGCGGCTATCATACTTTGTAACTCTTCGAAATCTTCAGAATTATTGAAAGCTCTGAAGGCCCTTCTATCTTTAGGGTCAAAGTTTTTTCTTTTTGAAAAATCACTAAGCACCCTAGATTGTAGAGCCGCCATACCTTCTGTGGTCAAACCTTCTGTGGTAAATACAATTCTATGCAATCTATTAGTTCCTGCATATACTTTTTGTGCTGTGGTGATAGGGATGAGAATGTTTTTCATCATCCATTCGCCTCCAGTATCATAAAACTCACCTACCACTAAATAGATAATATTATCTATTAATATTTCTTTCCCTATTGGATCTTCATTCCCAAAAAGTTTGGTTTTGACGATTCTTCCGATAACGCACACTTTCTTAACATCCTCTAGGTCATTGTCATTGAGAAACCGTCCTTTAGTTATTATTATATTCTCTACAGTTTTGTAAGCAGGATGTATACATTGTAAAGTAAAAGATAGGGTAGTATTATTATACCTTACCGTCTTATCTCCACTTAGAAATAAGCGGCCCGTGATCTGATCTACATTCTCATATTGCTCTTGTATATAGTTAAAGTCACTATTGTCAAGTTTGATTAGCTTACCTTCTTTTATTCCATTATAAGGGATAGAGGTTCGACCTGGATTGAGCCAAATACTATTTATTGCCTCATCAGAAAATTGAAATTTAATACCATTACTGAGTCCTTGTCCAGCTCCTAATAGAAGCACCAACATAAAAATGCCCCAAAAAACGCCAAAAGCCGTAAGAGCTGTTCTTAGCTTATGTCTTTTTATTGACTCAAATATTTCTTGCCATTTGTCGTAATCGAACATCTCTTATTTTAAGTTTCTATAATTCCGTCCTTTACTTTAATGCATCTTGAAGTTTTATCAGCCACTTCTCTTTCGTGAGTCACAATCACAAATGCAATACCCTCATCATTAAATTCCTTAAAAAGATTCATTACTTCTTTTGATGTCACTGAATCCAAAGCTCCTGTAGGCTCATCGGCGAGGATAACTTTAGGCTTACTGATTAAAGCTCTTGCTATAGCTACTCTTTGTTGTTGCCCTCCTGACATTTGGTTTGGATAATGATCCGCCCATTCCTTTAAGCCCACTCTTTCTAAATATTGCATGGCAATTTGTTGCCGATCTTCTCTAGGTATCTTTTGATAGTACAAGGGAAGCGCAATGTTTTCTTTGGCAGTTTTAAAAGGAAGTAAATTAAACGATTGGAATACAAATCCAATTTTTTGATTGCGGAGTAGAGCCGCTTTGGTCTGGCTCATTCCTTTGATAAGGTCACCATCTAAAAAATAATTGCCTTGATCATACTCATCTAGGATGCCTAAAATGTTTAACAAAGTAGATTTACCCGATCCTGAAGAACCCATAATTGATACAAACTCTCCTTCCTTAATAGACAGGTTAATACCTTTTAAAACATGAAGTTTATTAAACGCTGTTGTATAATACTTATGTATTTTTTGTATTTCAATCATGATGACACACTAATGACTCAATTATTGCTAAAATGGTTGCACATTTACAAGCAAAATAGAATTACCATTAAATAAATGACAATGGAAAGGTACAAGAGATGATTGTAGAGCAATAATAAGTTAGATCAAAGTGTATATTTTGTAGACAAAATGGAAGTACAATCAAACTTCAGTATTCGAATGATATATCTATTTTTAGAAGATATAAAAATGCGAACCCTTACTTTGTCTGTATTCTGGATATGTTTGTTTCGCTGACGAAAATGTTAGAATACAAATTGCGGTTACCCTGAAAATCAACATTGTTTATAACAAAAATCATTTTGAATGAAATTTGCATTTTTGGAGATTCGGTGATGCCCGAGTATCAGCAAGTTGATAAAATTATAAAATTCGTCAAAAGCAACTTTTTTGATATTGTGAGTTTTTGGAATAGACTTTTAGAAATACTTGTAACTACTCCTTTAGTGGTGTGCTTTTAAGATAATGAAATTACGATTTACTATGATTTTAACTGACATCTGAAATACTGTATTCTATTCAGTCCTCTCACATAATTCAGTCCTCTAATAGTAACTCAGAATTATTAGAAACGGAATTATAAAAAAGGACTTTTCCAAGGATTAATTATCTTTCCGCATCGCTAGAAATACGTTGCCATTTTGGCAACAAAAAATCATTCACAAACACGTTTACAGTTATCTAAAAACTATTTTTATACACAAAATGAATAGCGAAATTATTTGCACATTCACGCCATATTAGGTGCAATTGTATTTGGGACTGGGCTTTTACAAATTCTGCTTAAAAAAGAAGGAGTAAGGCATAGAATCATAGGGCAGGTCTATTTGTATGGGTGGTTGCTTATTTTAATATCAGGAGCATATCTTGGTGGACTATTAATAACTATTGTTGGCATTTTTGGTTTTTATTATGCCTTAACAGGTGCCAGAATTGGGCGACTAAAAAATAAGAGATTCACATTATTCGAGAAGACAGTTTTTTCATTAGGAGGCTTTGTTTCTGTCGTGATGCTTTACTCTTCAGTTGTTCTTTTTATGAAAGACGAAAATTCCTTTTCAACTATATTCGCTGTTTTCGGAATGATTTTTCTATTTACTACGATAAGTGACATCTTTAAATATATACTCCATAAACCCTTTAAAAAACAGGTTTATGGAAAATTTGACTGGTATTTTGAATATTTTATGAGAATGTCTATTTCATTTATAGCCGTTGTGACTGCCTTTACTTCCATTCAAAACGTATTTAGAAATAATACGCTAAATTTTCTGATGCCAACAGTTATAGGAGTAATTTTTATTAAACTTGCAATCAAATCATATAAAAAAAATTATTGCAATAAAGCTGAATCCCTAAACGAGTAGGATGCTCGTGATCAATAATACACACGGTGCGCATACAAGTCTGTACAGCCTGCTCTGAGTGATAGTCGAAGGATACGATGGGGTGTGAAGTGCACTCTGTTTCTATTTAAGAACGGAGCCGTCTACTCTAATTGTGCCAGACTTTATTCACTAATGCAAGAAATTCTCTAGGAGTCATTATTGTCAATTTGTTTTCCTTGTAATCTTGAGCCTACTCTGGAAACTAACATTTTTCAGAAAAAGAATCGTTTTGGATGAAATTTACATTTTCAGAGATTCGGTGATGCCTGAGTATCAGCGAGTTGAGAAAAATGTAAAATCCGCCAAAAGGATCTTTTTAGATTTTGTGAGTTTTCGGAGTGGACTCAATCTTTATTATTATTTTATTTGACTAACATTCGGCCTAGATAAAATTAACTATTTACAGAGTGACATGCTGCTGCTCATGCATAGCTATGATAGTATTTTGAAAACTTTACAGCGCCTCTTTCATGAAACACTAAATGAATAAGTCTTAACAAGAGGCTCACTACAATCAATTATTTGAATGACAAATTCTTCTTCTTCCAATAAAATTCTTGCATCTTAATCATGTTTCCGTAATTGCTGTCTGTCTAATAGTCTCTGAACTATCGACAGGATATCCTCCTAAACTTAAAAGAGTATCACTAGCATATGCTGTTTCCACTACCAAATACCTATATCTATTATTCCATATCGGCTCAAGTAACCTAGAAGTTAAATCTCGATGTTGCGAACAATAATACGCTTCATTTATCAGACTAACTGACCAACTAATTAACTGACCAACTAACTAACTCGCCAAAGTTTTAAATAAAAATTAATACTATTCCAGATAGGTTGTTGCGTTAACTCTATAACGAGAAAATGTTCTATGATTAAGATCAAAAATTTTGCTTTAAAATTATTAATATTTTGTATACTATTTACAAGCATTGACCTTATACAAGCTCAAACAAATTCTATTAATGACTTGGCATTTTATGCTGATGTACTAACCAATGCAGCTGAAACTGAGCATAGAAAATATGCCAATGAAAAGTTCAAAACGACACTAGATAATATAATTGATTCTTCTGATTCATTTGATAATGATTTTAAGGATATTCCTTGGTTGTTTGTCCGATACAATCCAACTAAAGATTTTAGGATTCTATCGTGGCAGTTAAAAGGTGCTGATGAATCATATATTTATTATACCATATTTCAAGAGAAAGATGGCAGCTCTCAATATTTCTCTAATTCTAGTCATGAAATCGATCAAAGACAATCCTATTCTTTAGCAAATTCGTATAGTGCAATATTCCATGAAATAGTAGCTGTAGATGATTATTTTTTATTGTTGGCCTATAGACAAATTGCAAATGGATTAACACAAAAAATATGTGATGTACTTACTTTTAATAATCGAAAACCAATAATAGGAAAATCTATATTTTATCAAAATGAGAGTATTCCATCGGGTAGAGGCAAGAAAAGAGTAATAATGACCTACTCTTCAGTAGCGTCAGCAAGTATGAACGTTAACATTGATGGTGATGAAAAGGCTGTAGTATTTGATCATATTATTTCTGTACCTGGCAAAGAAACAGGACAAGGATTGATATATGTGCCAGATGGAATATATGAAGCTTATGAATACAAGTCTGCACAATTATGGATATATAACCCTAATCTTTATGCAGGTTTACAATACAATCCGAAAACTCAAAGCAAGCCCCCATCAAGAAAGCGAAACTAGTTAGTGGTTGAACGAGACTTATCATTTTATATAAAATGAGTAGCTACAGGTAGTATCAAATTTTGGGTAAAAAAAGATATTTTATCACGATACTTTGGTAATTTATGTCTCAAATCGAATATGTGGCACATTATAGAGATTCATTAACACATAAAAATCTTACATGCTAATGAGCACTTTATTAGACCCTAGAGCTTTGCCAAAAATGACGAAAAT
>JAZGFD010000023.1:0-15072 GCA_036479115.1 Saprospiraceae bacterium
CTTTTGGCGATCTTTATATTTTTTTCAATGAGCTGATACTCAGGCATCACCGAATCTCAATAAATGTAAATCTCATCCAAAACAACTCATTTTGTGAAAAATGTCTGTTTCCGGAGTGGACTCAATAATATGGACAGGAAAATCGAGGACATACGAAAAAGAAATGTTGCAAACCCATACAAGTACGGTTTATAAGGTTGGTTAGATGTATTTAGCATGTGATTTTGATTTAGCTTAAAAAATTCACTCCAAACTATACAAAGTATTTTGAACAAGTATACATTTGACATCAATAATATAGCGATATGTCAAAACTAAACGTTGCAGTATTCTTTGGGGGTAAATCAGCAGAGCACGAGATATCGCTTATATCCGCCCAAAATGTAATCAAATCACTAGATAGACAAAAATACATCCCTATCCTCATTGCTATAGATCAAACTGGAAAATGGTATTATCAATCTGATGAAGCGCTTTTATTTGTTACCGATGACCCAAAAAAGATAAAAATTTTGGATAAAAGCGCACCCGTCATACTTTCTCCAGTGGCCAATGACCACCGTCTTTTTCATTCTGAATCCCTTAGAGTAATTGACAAAGTAGATATTATTTATCCTGTATTACATGGCACTTATGGTGAAGATGGTGCCATCCAAGGCCTAGCCAAAATGGCAAATTTACCTTGTGTGGGTTGTGGCATTTTAGGTTCGTCAGTAGGTATGGATAAAGAGATAATGAAAAGAGTGCTAAGTGCTAACGGAATAAACAATGCACCTTATGTTACAATCAGGAGAAATGACAATCCTTATCCTGATTACAAAGAAGTAAGTAATAAATTAGGCAACCACCTATTTGTCAAACCTGCTAATATGGGCTCTTCAGTAGGCATTACTTATGTAAAAAAGGCTGAAGATTACCCAAAGGCATTAGAGTACGCATTTCAATATGATAATAAAATTATTATAGAGTCTAAAGTCAATGGCCGTGAAGTGGAATGCGCTGTAATGGGCAATCTTGATCCAAAAGCATCCATTGTCGGGGAAGTTATTCCGAAAGATGGATTTTATTCTTATGAGTCAAAATATATTGATGAGGGTGGCGCTGTTTTAGAAGTTCCTGCAAAGATAAGTGGCGAAGAGCTGAAAAAAATTCAGAAATTATCTATTACCACTTATAAAGTCTTAGAATGTAGAGGCATTTCACGTGTTGATATGTTTTTAACTCCTTCAGGAGAATGTTTTGTCAACGAAATCAATACACTGCCAGGGTTTACTAAAATAAGTATGTATCCTATGCTTTGGAAACTTTCAGGTGTTCCTATCGAAGCCTTGGTGGATCAATTGATACAATATGCGATTAAGGAACATCAGGATATGGAAAATCTTGAGGTTACTTTTAAGTAACCATTAGATAAGTTTGAGCCCATTCCGACAACTTACAAAATCAAAAATTTTTCTTTTGGTGAACTTTACTATTCAAAGGTGGTACATCATTGAGCAAAGCTTGGGGGTCTGATCGATAGATTTTCAGAAGATATTGATTTGGCATTGAATCGAGAGTTTTTGGGTTTTGACTCTGGCCTGATCAGTAAGACACAGGTCAGGAAACTTCGCACTGCTTCATTTAAATACCTCACCGAGTCATTTACTCCTGATTTTCAAAAGGCGAATGAAAATGATTGGATTGAGGATTTGTCTTTTGAATATGAAAATCTTGGCGATGGAGACCAGGATACTGATTCCATTTTAATCTTCTATCCTAATGTGATTGACTATCTGGATTATATTAAACCAAGGGAGAAAGTGGAGATCGGAAGTCGCTCTTTGAAAGATTCATATACTGAATTGAAACGAGTAGAAAAGCAGGAATTAGAAGTAATAATTGCAATAGAGAATCAAAGAACGAACCAAATGGGTTTAATGGATTAAATACTTTGTTCTGAGGGCACAGGTATGAGAAAATTCTTACTATCCTTTCTAATATCGTAACTACTAATGATTGAGACTTCTATCATGATTTTCTTTACTCCAATTTTTTTCAATTTATCCACTTTCCTCAATTCAACCCCTCCTATTCACAAAAAAATCAATAATTCTAGCTGCTAATTTCGATGTACAATCATCTTGATCAAAAATAGGATTCACCTCTGCAATGTCCATAGAAATGACTTTGTCAGAGTCAATAATGTGCCCAAAAACATCAAAGAAAAAATGAGGAGTAAAGCCCATAGGAGAAGGTGCACTCACTCCAGGAGCAAAAGATGAGGCAAATCCATCCATATCAACAGTCACATAAATATGGCTCAATCCAGATAAAAACTGGTCAACCTTTTCTTTTACGGCACCCACATTTGAACAATCACATTGTTCACTTTTTATATAATTTACATTGCAGTGCTCTGCCATTTCAAATAAGTCTTTGGTGTTGCTTGCTTGTTGAATACCCAAAACCATATAGTCAAAATCCAATGAATGAGATTTATTATAGTCATGAATTTGGTAAAAAGGTGTGCCAGAATTACCCCTTTTTGACATTTTTCGCAAATCAAAATGTGCATCAAAATTGATGATTCCTACTTTTTGTGAATTGCCTAATGCTTTTTGAATACCTAAGTAATGCGGATAGGCAATATCATGGCCGCCACCTATGGCAATAGGAGTTATATTTTGGTTAATTAATGTAGTTATGATTTGGCTAAATGACTCTTGGCAACTTTCTAAATCTTCACCAAAACATTTTATACCGCCTCCATAATAAATACTGCAATTTTGGTCATGAAAAGCTAACTTCCCTAGAGCTTTTATTATTTCTTTTGGTCCTTGTTCTGCTCCTAGTCTTCCGTTATTTCTTCTTACTCCTTCATCGCATTCGTAGCCCAATATCACAAAATTGTTTTTGGATGAATTTGTCATTATCTTTTGCTGAAGATTATTTAGTTCTATAGCCTGGTAGTAGTACAAATGACCTAATTCTGATGGCGTTTTCCTACCTGTCCAAATAGATGAATGAGGAGGGATATAGTTTGATTTGTTCATATCAAGTCGCCATTTTTCCAAACATGAGAAGGATATAGTTCCCCTTGTGAATATAGAATTTCACGAAAATCATTACAAGGAAAAGCCACTATGTCAGCGATATAGTCAATTGAAAGTCTTCCTCTATATTCTAGGGCAAGTGCTTTGGCTGCTCTATATGTGATTCCTGATAACACTTCGGCAGCTGAAAGCTTTTCAAATGTAGCTAAAATGGAAGCCTGAGATAACAAATTTCCTTGAGGAGCACTTCCGGGATTCCAATCACTTGCTATTGCCAAACTAGCCCCAGCATCTAATAATTTTCTGGCAGGAGCAAAACTACATCCCAAACCAATAGAGGCACCTGGCAAAGCAGCGGCTACTACATTAGAATCTGCTATGGCAAGTATTTCTTTGTCTGTACTTGCCTCAAGATGGTCTACACTTACAGCGCCGCATTCAATGGCTATAGTACTTCCAATAGGAGTAAACTGATCACCATGCACAGTAATATCAAAGCCTTGACGATTTAATGCTTTTAAATACGCTCTAGAGGCTTTGGCACTAAACGCTGATTCTTCAATAAAGATGTCAAACCTAGAACACAACTTCTGTTCTTTAACCATAGGTACCAATTCTTTCAAAATATGATTAAGATATTCGCATTCATTTGAAAACTCTTTCGGAACAATATGTGCAGCAAGGCAAGTAGGGATAAGATCTACAACATGATGCTCGTTAGCTGATCTTATGGCTTTTAACATTTTTACTTCTTGTGATACACTCAATCCATAACCACTTTTTACTTCCACGGTAGTAATTCCATTTTTGAGGTGTCTGTCTAGGCGAAGTATCATGCCTTCTATTAAATCCATCTTTTCAGCGGCTCTGGTATGTTTGACCGTGCTCCAAATACCACCACCTCGTTTTGCAATATCAATATAACTTACTCCAGAATTTCTATCCTCAAAATCTAAATATCTACTTCCACCATAACAAATATGAGTATGGCAATCAATAAATCCGGGCAAGGCCACAAAATCACCTTCCAATTTGCTTATTTCTATTCCTTCTCCTTTCTTCAAAGAATTGTAAGTATCTACTTTCTCGATTTTTCCATTGTTGATCAATATACCTCCATCTTCGATTATTTCAAGTTGGTCATTTCTCAATGCTCCTTTGAGTGGCAAGTTATTCATGGTCACTACCTGCTTAAATGGCCCTATAAGTCTTTTAGCATGTTTCATACTCACTTGTTAAACAGATTGTCTATAAGATTATCATCCACAATATTTGGCATGGTTACATTGAGATTTGCATTCAGCTCCATGGCTCTATTTGCAGCAAAATTGGCTTCTTTGTTGCGCGCCCATGCCCTTCGTGCTATGCCATTATTTACATCAAAAAAGAGCATATTTTCAAGTCGAGATTGTGCTTCGTCACTTCCATCTAACAACATACCAAAACCACCATTCATTACCTCACCCCATCCTACTCCACCTCCATTATGAATGGATACCCACGTAGCTCCTCTAAAACTGTCACCAATTACACTATGGATTGCCATATCAGCAGTAAATTTACTGCCATCGTAGATATTACTCGTCTCTCTGTATGGAGAATCTGTACCACCTGTATCATGATGATCTCTGCCCAAAACAATGGGAGCAGTAATCTCTCCTAACTTGACGGCTTTATTAAAGGCCGTTGCTATTTTTATTCTTCCTTCTGCGTCAGCATATAATATACGGGCCTGAGATCCTACTACAAGATTATTATCTGATGCTTCTTCTATCCATTTGATGTTGTCTTCCAGTTGTTGTATGATTTCTTGAGGTGCGTTTTCTTTTATTACTTTCAGAATTTCAGCGGCCATTTTATCTGTCTTTGCTAAATCCTCATGTAAACCCGAAGTACATACCCACCTAAAAGGGCCAAACCCAAAGTCAAAACACATGGGGCCTAATATATCTTGAACATATGACGGAAATATGAAATCTTCTCCATTGTCTTTTAATATTTGAGCTCCAGCTCTGGATGCCTCCAAAAGGAAAGCATTGCCATAATCAAAAAAATATGTGCCTTTATCAACGTGCTTAATAATAATTTCTGCATGCCTTCTAAGACTGGCTTGTACTGCTGCTTTAAATCCATCTGGATCATCTTTAATCAATTCATTGGCTTCTTTGAAAGTATAGCCTACTGGATAGTAACCGCCAGACCAGGGATTGTGTAGCGAGGTCTGATCAGAACCTATATGGACATAGATCTCCTGCTCATAAAAGTACTCCCAGATGTCAACAATATTTCCTACATAAGCAAGAGATACCACTTCTTTCAAATAAGACGCTTTCTTTACTCTTTCTGCTAATATTTTCAAATCTGTATACAATTCATCTACCCAACCCTGGTCATGCCTTTTTTCAGCTGCATTATTATTTACTTCTGCACATACAGTGATACATCCAGCAATATTTCCCGCTTTTGGCTGTGCTCCGCTCATTCCTCCAAGCCCCGATGTCAAAAAAACCTTGCCTTTTGGGCTATCATTTTTATCTAGTATCTTACGAAATGCATTCATTACTGTAATAGTGGTACCATGCACAATGCCTTGTGGGCCAATATACATGTATGACCCTGCCGTCATTTGGCCATATTGAGTTACCCCAAGGGCATTGTATTTTTCCCAATCGTCAGGTTTGGAATAATTAGGAATCATCATGCCATTTGTGATTACCACCAAAGGAGCCTCCTGGCCTGACGGAAATAGCCCCATTGGATGGCCAGAATACATATGCAAAGTTTGATTGGATTTCATTGTAGAAAGGTATTGCATAGTAAGGAGGTATTGCGCCCAATTTTGAAATACGGAGCCATTGCCTCCATAAGTGATTAATTCATCTGGATGCTGAGCGACATTCGGGTCTAAATTATTCTGAATCATTAGCATGATTGCAGCGGCTTCTATGCACTGCGAAGGGTATTCATCAATAGGCCGCGCATACATTTTATAAGTAGGTCTGAAACGATACATATATATTCTACCAAAAGTGTTTAATTCTTCTGCAAACTCCTTTGACAATTCAGAATGCCATTCTTTTGGAAAATATCTTAGCGCATTTCTTATGGCTAGTTTTTTTTCATTTAGGAGGAGTATTGATTTCCGTTGTGGAGCATGATTTACATGGAGATTATATTTTCTTTTTGGTGGAAAAATGTTAGGGATACCAGCTAGTATTTCTTTAGAAAAAGAACAATTTTGATTTGTCATCACGGTCATTTAGTATTGTTCAAATAGCTGACTATTGGTTGCATTAGGAGTCGCTGTAATATTTAGTATTTCTCTTAGTTGGATTATTGATATGGCTTTATTAATATCATTGGCAAATATTCTGTCCGCAGTAGCATGACTAATATTTGATCGTATCAAATCATGTACCTTATCCAAAATAGGGCTCGCTTTGAGCGGTTTTCTAAAATCAATTGCTTGAGCAGCACATATCAATTCTATAGCCAGTATTTTCTCAGTATTGTTGCATACTTTTAATGCTTTTCTGACTCCTATTGACCCCATACTCACATGATCTTCTTGTCCAAGTGAAGTAGGAATACTATCAGCACTGGCTGGCATACAATTTATTTTGTTCTCACTGGCTAAAGCAGCAGAAGTATATTGCACTATCATAAATCCAGAATTTAAACCCGTTGATTTCATGAGTAATTTAGGGGTGTTTTGGGTCTTTCCTTCTAGCGAAAGGTATATCCTTCTATCAGCGATATTTCCCAATTCAGAAACTGCAAGACATGCATAATCAATGGGTAAGGCCAATGGTTGGCCATGAAAATTGCCGCCGCTTATTGTAAATCTTTCGCTAAAAACAATTGGATTATCAGTTACAGAATTGAGTTCTAACTCTACAGCGTTTTTCAAATGAAGCCAAGCAGATCTAGAACTTCCATGCACCTGAGGTACGCATCGTAGGGAATAAGGATCCTGCACCCGGTCACAATCAGCGTGAGAAACGGATATTTCTGAGTTATTCAAAAAATGGTCTATTCGTTCTGCTACATGTATGTTGCCCTTGTAAGGTCGTAAGCGATGTAATTTGGGATGAAAAGGCATTTTAGAGGCCATTAGCCCTTCTATCATCAAAGCCGCCATCACATCTGCATGAGACAGGCAACTATAAAATTTGTCAACGAGAAATACGGCATGAGCCAAAATGAACTGTGTCCCATTGGTAAGTGCCAAACCTGCTTTAGGGGAGAGCTCGACTGCCTCCATTTCACAAATTTTTAATACCTCTATTGTTGGCAATATTTTTCCTTTATAAGAAACGGTGCCTTCTCCAATAAGAGGTAAAAACAAATGAGAAAGTGGGGCCAAATCACCAGAAGCTCCTACCGAGCCTTGACCAGGCACAATGGGAATAACATCATTTTCGATATGCCATATTATTCGATTGAGAATGTGCAAGGAGATTCCAGAATACCCTTTGGCTAACGAGTGAACTTTCAAAATCATCATCAATTTTGAAATTTTATCATCAATAGGCGCTCCTACTCCTACGCTGTGGCTTAAAAGTAAATTTCGCTGTAATTCAAGGGTGTCTTTTTGAGAGATTTTTGAGCTGCACAAAGGGCCAAAACCAGTATTGATGCCATACACCACTTCATTGCCTTGAGCTATAGTCATCACCTCTTTATGACATTTATTCACCTGTTCAGCAGCCTTGTTATTGAGTATTGCGGGCAACTTTCCATTTAAAATAGAAAGAGACTTGGTTACTGTCAAATGATCTATACCGTATTGAAACATAAATATGAATTAAATGCAATTTCGCACATACATTAATAACAAATAATACATTTTTGTATAAAATACAATAACTATGAGTTATCAATTAGGGATGAGGCATCTACAATATTTTATAACTGTAGCTGATACTTTACATTTTAGAAAGGCTGCTGAACAGTTATATATTTCTCAACCTGGGCTAAGTAAACAGATTGAAAAATTAGAAAATGAATTGGGAGTAAAATTATTTGATAGGAATAATCGCAATGTAAAATTGACATCAGCTGGTGCGTATTTGAAGGAAGAGTTGGCTGTAAGTTTAAGAAACATTGAAGACATATTAAGTCATGCAAAACTGATTAACGATGGAAAAGCTGGAAGAATTCACATGGCCTATGTAGGTTCGGCTATGCAAAATGTTATTCCTGCCTTGATGATTGAATTTCGTAAAAAACACCCTACTGTTAGATTTAATTTGAAAGAAATGGATAATGAATCTCAAATAAAAGGACTGATGACACAAGAAATAGACATCGGTTTTGTAAGGATGGATAAGGTTCCTATTGGTTTGACTATTCGCCCATTTATAAAAGACACTTTTTCTGTTGTTCTTCCTCAAGATCATCCTATTAGTGCATCTAATTTTCAATCTCTGAGTCAACTTAAAGATGAACCTTATATTCTATTTGACAAAAATTATAGCCCTGATTATTATGAAAAAGTTATGGGGTTGTTTGAGCAAGAAAATTTTGTGCCTTCGATATCTCATAGAACAGTACATGCTTACTCTGTTTTTAAATTAGTAGAACAACATTTCGGCATATCTATAGTACCTACTTCTTTGCAAATGGGATATAATCTAAATGTAAAATTTATAGAATTGCAAAAAGTGCCTCAACGCGCTGTATTGTCAGTAGTTTGGAATAAAAACAACAGAAATCCTATTTTAGAAAAGATCCTTTCGTTCATACCTTTAAGCGATAAAGCCCTATGATTGTACTAGAATCATAGGGCTCATCAAGGTCGAAAATAAAATTAAATTTAATGCATCATTACGGCTCTCTCTATCAGCCTTGTATTCTTGTTCTGGATAGATATAAATACTACTCCACCTGTATTTTTGATACTATTTCGGTCTATCACGTATACATTACTTCCTTTTTCAGCATAAGTGGTTTGCGAGTGAATGATCTTGCCATTTGTACTCATTATTGAAATATTTACTTCACCTGATATCTCAGTGTAATATATTAGATTAGCTGATGATTCAACCGGATTAGGAGAAATAATAAGTGATGTCTGAGGCGTAATTTTATTAAATATTAAATTGATATTCTGCTCCTCGTAGTCAGAATTTATACTTTTGGATTGTGCATTTGAACGAAGAGATATCATTTCACTTAATACCCCATCTGATTTTGCTTGAAACACTATGGTAATTTCATATTTCCCTTCATTTGAGTAAGCTGAAATGCCGAGACTCCCATTATTCTCTATTTCGTCTAATGCTGTAATGGCCACTCTGCCTTTTTTACTTTTGGTAGTAACCAAATGCAATTTTTCATTATCAATGGAAAAATTTAGCATTACGGCCTCTGCATCTTTGAAATCCTCAGAATTAAATACTAAAGTAACCTCTTGTCCTTTTACTACATGTTGATCATTTTTTATTATGTCTAAGCCCTTGCTTCTTACTGTTGTGGAGGAAAACCCTCTATAGTCTACTGAGAAATTGAAATCTCCCATTTTTACCCCTGTAAAATTTTGAAACCTTTCTAGGTCTGTCATATTTATAAGAGCGGATTCAGGATGATTTAGAACTTCGGTAACCCGTGCAAATGCGGGCACATTAGGCATTGTATAATTATCTGGAATAAACCTCCAGGACCTTGGCATTTCACCTTCTGTCAACATGTTCATCATAAATCTCACCAATACTTGTTCATCTCTTATTGTAAGCTCTCCGTTACCATCCAGATCTGCAGCTGCATATTGATATGGACTATTGAATGATTCTACAAAATTTAAATGCCTGCTGAGCATTAATATATCTATCATAGATATCCCGTTGCCATTCATATCGTTTAGTGACGGAGTGATTACATAAGATTCTTTATCACCTACATACAATTTATAATCACCTTTGTCATCAGTAATATCGGTTACTTTTTCATGGTCAGAAACGGCCACGTTTATTGTTGGAAGCGCCAATCCTTTCACTGTACTTATATTGCCTGAGATTAGGTTACCTCCTCTATTCACTACAGATATTGTTCCGTTTGATGACGTTAATGGAATAGGAATGTTGTCAGCATCATTGAGTACCAAGACTACTTCTGAGCCATTGATTGTAATACTGTCATCCAAAACCACGGCAATGGTGCCATTGCTTTCACTTACTATAGCTATACAAACTTCTATCAGGTTAGTGGAATCCATAAGATTAAACATTGAACTATCTTGTATTGACCAACTGATAACTCTGACATTAGAAGTATCTCCATCTACTGAAGTTAGAAAAGGCATTGATGCATTAAAGTTTCCAGCGTCGAATCCGATATCCTTTATGGAAGTGATTCTGCCTAAATTATGATTTATTCTTATAGTAAACATTATAGAACCTATAGATCTTACACCTTCTACACCTACTAGTACACATACCGTATCGCCTACGGCACCTTCTGTATTGGAAGCATAGATACTAGCACTGCTTACACCCTCACATTCACAATTGTCATTTATTCTATCATTGTCGGTATTGGGATTGCCATCATCACATATATCTCCTCTTCTAAATACCAATAAAGAATCAAAAGGCTCACAATCTACATCGTTAAGCACACCATCATTATCGTTATCTTGATCACAAGAATTACCTAGGCCATCATTATCAAAATCAATTTGATCTTCATTCGCTATAAGGGGACAATTGTCTACAGAATCATCGATGCCATCATTATCAGTATCTATTCCTGAGCCTCTGCATTGACAATCGGATTGTATCACATCATTACTTGTTTCAGCATTGCCATCATTACAACTATCACCAGGTTTGGTAGAATTATCACCGTCATCAGGAGCACAATCTAAACTATTAGCGACTCCGTCACCATCCCTATCCGAATCACAAACATTTCCTATTCCATCTTGATCTGCATCAGCTTGATCAGAATTGGCCATGTCTGGGCAATTGTCCAAACTGTTATTTATTCCATCTTCATCAGTATCGCCTTCACCTACACATTGGCAATTGGCATTTATCTTATCTCCACTTGTATTGGCATTACCATCGTCACATATGTCTCCTATCTTGAATGATTTGGTAGAATCTATTGGGTTACAATCAAAAGCATCCATCACCCCATCATTATCATCATCAATATCGCAGACATCACCTTCTCCATCACTATCAGTATCAAGTTGATCAGCATTTCTATCATCTGGACAATTATCAATGGCGTTAGCCACACCATCAGCATCTCGATCTTCAGATGAAGACCCTTGGCATTCACAATCATCATTGATCTTGTCATTTGAAGTACTGGTATTACCATCATCACATACATCTCCTATGCTAAATGCAATATTAGCATCCATAGGTGCACAGTCTAAAATATCCAATACGCCATCATCATCATCATCACCATCACAAAGATCCCCTAAGCCATCATTGTCATTATCTGCTTGGTCAGCGTTAGCAGTTTCAGGGCAATTGTCATTGCTATCTGCCCTGCCGTCACTATCACTATCTACAAATTCTACTTCACAGCTCACTGAAAGCGAAAATTCTGAATCGGCATTTTTAAATATAGCATCTACTATTGCATAAATTACTTGACCTTTTTCCAGATCAGCAGTAATCTCTTCATCAAAACCTGCATTTTTAGTGCTAAAGCCAAGGCAAGACTTTCCGTCTTTACAGTTTTCAAGCAGGAATAAATCCAAATTTGCTGTCATATTGCTTAGGGTAAAAATATAAGTGCCTGTGCTGGGTGCTTTGAATTTGAAACTCATATCACGTCCTGGCACCTCTAATGGAGCGGAGAAACATTCGCCACTTATTGCATTGAGATCATTTGAATTATACCATGTGTTTCCATGTGCAGGGTATTCGCAACTTAGCTCTTTATCTGGTGTACAAGCACATCCTTCAATCTCAAGGTCATAAGTCACATCTTCATAAGAATCAACTACCACATAATAATGGCCTTTGGTCAAGGTCTGATCAATCATTTGTGCACCACCACTCAACTCGCTCGATGCCCAACAGCCGTAGCTACTACTACCAGTATTTTTATAAAGCATTACTCCCATTTTGGATAAATATTTTGGAGCCGTGACCTTAATCTTCATCTTCTTAGTAGCGGGTACTTCAAAACCATATACCTTTTCTTTTCCGACATATCCCATCTTAGCTTGCCCTCCACAACTATACACACTCATTCTATTTGAGCCATTATGAGTACTTTGATTGGTCATGTGAGCTCCACAAGAGATTTCTTCTGCATGAGCGAAGTCAGGAAAATCACAAGTCACATGTATTTTATAAGACCCTTTGGTATATGCAGTTTTACCATCTACTATGATGTAATATTCACCTGGCCCCCAATTATTGGCACCTTGCGTAATATATTTCCCGCCGTAGTAATCAGTGCCTTCTTTGAGACAAGTAAAATTGTAACCACATTTTTCAGCAAGGATAATATTCAGGCCATGTTCTTTGGTTTCTAGATGTACTTGAATCTTCCCACCGTAGGATGGCTTTTCTATTTTGTAAATATTATCAGCGCCGCCATAATCCCATCCTGATGATGTACAGCTATAAGTATTCCAATTATAATTACTCTTACCTCCATTAATATGCCCGGTGTAACTTTCTCCACATCCTAGATAATGCGCATCGCCACAGTCCACAAAAGGTTGCTCACCACCAGATCGACATCCGTCTATTTTCAAATCAAAGCTTCCATATTCTCCTTTCCATGTGTCCACAACCACATAATAATCACCTGCGGGAAGTCTGATGTCCATTTTTTCGTCACTATGTCCATAGCCTCTACTCATGCTCACACAGTTGTTTTTACCACAAGAGCCTTTGTATAAAAACATGTCATAATTTACGCCATATCCTGTGATATGAGTAAGATAGATATCCATGCTTTCTTCTTTATGAAGCTTGAAATGATATACCATTTCGTTTCCATTATAACCAGAATAAGTGTTACCCCCATAATGATATTCCTGATTCCAATTGGTACCCGATTTTGCAGATTCTTTGTGCAAAGAAGTGCCACAATCTACATAATGAGCTTTGCCGCAGAGGTCAGAGCTTGATTTTGGTTTGCATCCTGATATTTTGAGATCATATTGTCCAAATTCTCCATACCAAGTATCCACAACTAAATAATAATATCCTTTGTCTAGCCAAACGTTAATGTGTTCGTCTTGAGTGCCGTAGCGATTACTCATTTGGTACGCAGATCCATATCCGCACTCATCCTTGTATAAGAACATATCATAATTTACATCACCATATCCATGATTTTTAAGATCGAAATAGTATTCATTTGCATATTCTATATGTATTTTGTATGTACGCTCATAACCATTATATCCGTTGTAATATTTGCCTTTGTAAAGGTGCTTGGTCATTTTGTTGGTACTGTGATCATAGCTATTGCTGTGGTTGGTATAGTGAGATTCACATGTAAGAATGGTATGCTTATCGCAAATGTTGCTCCCTGAAGAATGACCATTCCCCCCATTATTCGAATAAGGGTCAGAGTTATAATGACAATTTTTTGTTTCTAACCCTATATTAAAAGAGCCATATTCATGTGCCCATGTTTCCACTACTACATAGTACTTCCCTTTCTTTAAGTATGTGGATATATGTTCGTCATTATGAAGACCTAGAGTACTAGAAGCAATACAACCACCTGAAATACAACTTCCATAATGATCTCCTTGAAACAAGAAAACATCAAAATCAAGCCCTTCTTTGATGCCTGTTACGTTTATTTCTACATTATCATCATAGTGCAAGTCAAAGTAATACAGCCTTTCATCACCAGTATAATTTACTTTTTTATCGTAACCACAACTGTATATACTTACATTGTTAGAGGCATTATGATTCGTTTGATCCCAAAGAGTTTCACTGCATTTGAGTTCTTTTGCGCTGCCACAATCTAATTCTCCACAAGTGACAGTTAACGAATAATTTCCTTTGGTATAAATATCCTTAGAATCGACAATGACATAGTACTCACCAGCAGGTAAGTGGTAATCAGAATTGTCAATATACATACCTCCTTTCATTGATTTTCCACCACCTATACAATGTATTTGTCCTCCTGAGCACGAGTTAGCTAAAAATACATTCAGGCCATGACTTGCAGTTTTGAGGTGAATGTTCATAGGGCCATTCCCTGTCTTAGTGATTTTATACATATGGTCTACTCCTGAATACCATATGCCATGAGCATGTCCGCCGTAATGTGATTTATCAAAATTGCTGTAACCTCCGTTAGTGCTACCACTTACAGTGTGTCCACATGATAAATATGCAGCATCATAACAAGCATTTCCATAAAGAGTAGGGGAGAATAGAATTGCCAAAAAGAGCATACCAATGGCAATAGTGTACGTTTTCTTCATCTTATTTTAAATTAACCTTGACATTAAATTCTACCCTCCGATCGAAATTCTACTCATCAAAGAAAATTTTGTTAACATTTAAACCCTATTGACACTATCTGAAAAAAAGAGGTGTAGTAAAATCTCTATTACAACAGATAAAAGAAATAAATTTCTATTTTTATCAAATGAGTTACAAAATGTAAATGTTAATTTCAAACTCCTGAAAATGAGTTCTATCGGTAGGTAGGTTTAAATCTGAGCACTAAGGTATGTAATATATTTATTTTTTTATAATATATAATTAAATATTTCTCGAATCTTCCATTTTAGTTTTGGTGTCTCAACTATCCAAAGATTCAATTATGTTATCTAACATGCTGAATATCAGTGAGTTAAGAAGTTAGGAAGTCGGGAAGTTAAGAAGTCAGGAAGTTAAGAAGTCAGGAAGTTAAGAAGTTAAGAAGTTAAGAAGTCAGGAAGTTAGGAAGTCGGGAAGTCAAGAAGTTAGGAAGTCAAGAAGTCAAGAAGTCAAGAAGTCAAGAAGTCAAGAAGTCAAGAAGTCAAGAAGTCAAGAATTCGGGGAGTCAGGGAGTTAAGAATTCGGGGAGGCAAGAAGTT
>JAZGFD010000024.1:0-2767 GCA_036479115.1 Saprospiraceae bacterium
AAATCTATAAAGGTCGAAAAACTTAAATTCAACATTCTGCATCATTTCATTTTTTCGCTAATTCATGGTTTCTCGAGTGATATGATCATCAGAGAAAATAAAAAATATGTAAAATTCTAAAAATGTGCAGTTTTCTGCCAGACACTATTTACATTGTTGGTTGAATCTACAATCACTACCTAGCTTCATTGTTGGTTGAATCTACATTGCCTTACGGCATGTAAGAATTGCGGTTCACATGTACGATTTGTGATATTACATATTCGATTCCTATTAGCGACATTTTCCTTTTTTTCAACTTACTAATGCATTTTTAACTCTTCTAAAACAACATTTACACGATCGGGATAGTCACTAATAATACCGTCTACGCCCAAGGCAATAATCTCTTTAATGTCTTTTTCGGAGTTAACAGTCCAAGGTATCACCTTGATATTTTGTGATTTAAAGTATGTCATGGATTTGGCATTCAAGAGCTTAAAAGAACAACTATATATGGCAGGAATATATCCAAGTTCTTTGATATTTAGTTCTGGAGATTTCATGTTTTCAATAAGCAATGCTGTAGTCCATTTTGGCTGCTTTTTATGAGTTAACCGGAGACTTTCGAGATCAAAGGATTGAACTGTAGCCCTATCGGATATTCCTAAATTTTCGATTTCCTTTAACACCAAGTCCACAAATTTTTCTACAGGAGGGTTGTACAACCTGTCATAGGAGATTATTCTTTTTATTTCGATGTTGTAGTAGGGTAGTGGTCTTCCAGTTTTTAAAGCATAAGCATCTGATGCCTTGACCATTTCAGAAAGTAATGGTTTATAAGCCTCTATTTTTACTTGGGTCACAAATCTGGGGTGGCCTTTCAATCCTACGTCATATTTTTTAATGCTATCATAGTTCATTAAATATAAGTTGTGGGACTTTTCATCTGCTTTAGTGATTTCTTTGCCATTGGGAGCCGTAGATATTTCATGGTTAAAATAAGGCTCATGAGAAACCACTACCTTATTATCAGCACTTATTACACAATCCAATTCTAAAGTCTGAACTCCGAGGTCTAAGGCTTTAAAGAATGCAGGTATAGTATTCTCAGGCATGAGCCCTCTACAACCTCTGTGCCCTTGTAAGTCAAAGGTGTCTTTTTTTTGAATACAACTCATGAGTGCAATTACAATAAGGTAAAATGAATACTTCATAATTAATTTTAATTTGTGACTACTCAGGTAGTATGAATTTTGGCTAAAAAACATTTTTATCACTATACTTCGGCAATTTATGTCTCAATAGCGCTGCTATTAATACAAAAGTAGTCTGTGTCTAGCAATAAAATAGCAATTTTTAATCTCAATAGCACACCACCTGAATAGTCACTTTAATTTTAAATCCACTCCGAAAATTAGCAACTACTTAATATCTTGAATGGCCAGAAATAATTGCCATTATTTTTCGTCAAAAATACCGACAAATTGGCGATATTTTATTTTTTTCAACTCGCTGGTACTCAAGCATCACTGAATCTCAAAAAATGTATATTTCATACAAAACAACTCTTTTTATGAAAAAAATGAGTTTCAAGTGTAAGCTCAAAATTCGACAGTTTTCGTTCAGCCACTACTTACTTACATTTTTCTCAACGCCCTAATACTCAGGTATTACTGAATCTCCAAAAATGCAAATATCATCCAAAACGATTCCTTTTATGAAAAATGTTAGTTTCCAGAGCAGGCTCAATTTTAAAAAATAACACCTGCTGAAATAATCAGCCCTCCTGTACCGCCAATGGTAATTTTTGGTTCTAAAAATAAACTGAGTTCTTCTATTGATAGGATTAAATTTAGCCCTAAATTAATACCCAGTTCGGTGTCATTCATATCAATATCTCTGTTAATATTAAGACCAGAAAAAGGAGTAAGATAACCTCCATCATATCCAATATCAAACTCTATAAACTTATAGTGCGCATCAAAATCAAGAGCCCAATCACCAAAAAAATAAGTGTAGGAGACTTGTCCTTTCCACTCATCAGCGACATCAGAAGTGACCAGAATTTTTATACCTAAATTAGCTAGTACATCATATGACAGACCACTGCCAAAAGACACTTGAGAAAAGGAAGAATAGCTAGAAAATAAAAAGATAAAACCGAAGAACCCTTTTTTCATGATAGGCATTTTCTTTAAACGCTTTCAAAATTAGTAATATTGATTGAATTTGTAACTACTCAGGTGGTATCAATTTTGGCAAAAAAAGCGCTTTTATCACTATGCTTCGGCAATTCATGTTTCAAATTGAAGAAGTGGCAACATAATGGAGATTCACTAACACATAAAATAGGTTAATAATAGCGATTCTATTTATATGAAAATGGCCTATGTCTTGCAATAAAATAGCAATTTTTTACCTTCCTGTTTTGCAGACAGGTCTCAAAAGCACTCCACCTGAGGAGTTAGTAGAATGCTTTTAGTTAAAAATAAGTAACGAAAAAACTATTGGACAAAATGAGCAAATCTAAGTATGTATTGGCAGTGGATCAAGGGACAACCAGTTGTAGGGCATTAGTATTTAATGAAAAATGTGAGGTTGTACAGATGGCCCAAAAAGAATTTACTCAATATTTTCCTAAAGAAGGATGGGTAGAACATGATGCAAACGAAATCTGGGATACCCAAATCTCCGTGATTAAAGATGTGCTTTCTAAAGCTAACTTGAAAGCAAGTGATATCACTACTATTGGAATTACCAATCAAAGAGAGACTACGGTAATATG
>JAZGFD010000025.1:0-4952 GCA_036479115.1 Saprospiraceae bacterium
ATTCAATGGCTTCTTGAGGAACCACAGAACAGTACTGCATTGTGAGTAGGCTTAAGAAAGGAGCAAATGGTCTCATCAAATGAATAACAACCACAGAATCGCCTTCCATTCTGAAGGGTTCATCTTCCGTCAGTTTTCCTTTAAATATCCATGATCCAGGACTATTTACATCTTTGCTAATTATTCTATTAAGGGAATAAACCACGTCCTCTGCCACAATTCGTCTTGTCCTTTTCTCCCCAAAACATTCATTCTTATGAAAATAAACATCTTTTTTTAACCAAAATTTGTATTCTATTCCATCCTCAGATACTGCCCATTTGGTAGCCAAATCAGGCACTACTTTTAATGAATCATCCAGTGATATAAGTGTACAGTAAAGATGGCTAACTGGCCAAATATTACTTTGACTTTTTGCAAATGCAGGGTCTAGAGAAGTGAGCGGATTGTGCTGATTATAATGAAATACATCACTTCTCGCTGTAACATTCTCCTTACAAGATGACAAGATTAGACTTTGCCCTGCGCATCCTACCAAGGCTATAAGAAAAAAATGTTTAAACACAAATTTTGTTTAGACTGTATACTCTAGATTGCCCCTATGCCTGCATCCCAAAGCGCTTTATTCATTGCTGGAAGCTCTGTATTCATAAGTACATCCCATCTGGTTTTATATACTTTCCATTGTGCCTCTAACTCGGCTCGTCTATCTTTAGATGGCTGATTTACTTTTGGAATATCACTCTGTGTTTGATTAATCATAAATAACCACTCAGCTGTAAATTTATTCGGAAAATTCTCAACATCATCATATGCTTTAGACATCCTCTGCACCATATCTTCATCCCAATCTTTCATTTTCTTTTTGAGCGCTATGACAGTGCCTTTTACACCTTTGTGCTTTTCTACATTTCCTATCTTTTGTACAACTTGGCTTATTCTAACCATTGCTTTTTTATTTTCATCAATGCAATCATGCATCATTCTCAATTCTTTTTCAGCACTGGTCATAAAATTGTCGTACTCTATATAATCTGATGAAGTAGTAGGGTAATTTGGATTTGGAAGTATCTCAAAAGTAATAGTTTGCGATTTTTCTCCATGTTTCAAAGTCAACGTATAGGTACCTGGAATGGCTTTATGTCCAGCAAATCCAGCCTCTATATAGGCATCTTTCACTCCCGTCATGGTTGGGTGTCTAAGATTCCAAACGAATCTATTCAAACCCTTTTTCTTTGATATAGCCGAAGGCACAGAATGCCCACCTGCCCATTTTTTGAAAGTAGAATCTTTAACAGAAGTAAAATGATTTACTATACTGCCTTTAGAATTCTTGATTTCTAGTGTCACAACATCTGATTTCTTCAATTTTGGTAATTCATAGTAGATCACTGCTCCATTAGCTGGGTTGACACCTACAAATGGAGTGCTTCCTTTAAAGCTAGGTAAGTTTCCATTTAATGGACTTCCATGATTTTCTAATACAACATTACTAGGCTGATATATCTTCATAACATTCACACCACTCTTGTATTGTCTTATAATCTCCATATCATCCAATATCCAGAATGATCTTCCAGATGTAGCTACAATCATATCATCATGTTTTAGCTTGATATCTGTGATGGGTGTTATTGGTAGATTTAATTGCAACGAAGACCATGATGCTCCATCATTCCATGATACATAAATTCCACTCTCAGTACCAGCTACTAGGAGCCCTTTAACTTTCTCATCCTCTCTCACCACTCGGGTAAAAGCCCCTTGTGGAATTCCTCTGCTTATATTGGTCCATGTTTTTCCATAGTCCTTGGTTTTGTACAAACCAGGAGAGTGGTCATTAAATTTGTATCTCGTTGTAGCTATATATGCAGTAGCTGGATCATGAGGTGATACATCAATACTATTAATTAGGCATTCTTTTAATCCTCTAGGGGTCACATTGCTCCAACTTACACCATTGTCTCTGGTCAATTGTACATAGCCATCATCACTTCCTGTCCAAATTACGCCTTTCTCATGAGGCGATTCTATTACATAGGCCAGAGTCCCGTAGTTTTCGGCTCCTACAGCTTCATTGGTATACGGAGCGCCACCCTTGCCTTGTAAGGCATCTTGATTTCTTGTTAAATCTGGAGAAGCTTCAGTCCATGTTACTCCATTGTTCTGCGTTTTCAGTAGCATTTGAGCCCCATGATAGTATGTATTAGGCTCATGTTGTGACCATATAATTGGTGCATTCCAGTTGAATAAATATTTCATTTCCCTTGCATCTCTTCCAAGATACTGAATTGGTGCAGCCATCACCTTGGTGTTTGCTTTCGCTTTAGTATCCAGAATATTTATAGTACCCAGATAACTGCCTCCCATCACAAAAACAGGGTTATTGGGATCAAATGCCAAAAATGCACTTTCTCCACCTGCCGAATTCTGTACACTCTGAAAGGTAATTCCTCGCGAACCCAATTGTCTATTGGCTACCCTCAAGGAAGGATAATCTTGCTGGCCTGCATAAATATTATAAGGATAAAGGTTGTCCACGCTTATTCTATAAAATTGTGAAGTGGGCATATTATCTTGCCGTGACCATGTCTTTCCTTGATTGAAACTAATTCCAGCTCCACCATCATTTGAAATACAAAGATTATTAGAATTATTTGGATTGATCCAAAGGTCATGAAAGTCGCCATGAGTACCTGTTATTCTAGTCCAAGATTTTCCTCCATCTATTGATTTTAATGCAGGAGCACTCATAACATAAACAGTATTTTCATCATTAGGGTCAGGAAAAACTTCTATGTAGTACCATGCCCTTTGTGTTAATCTGTTGTCATCACTTACTCTTTTCCAATTTTTACCTGCATTCATAGAAACAAACAATCCTCCCAAATCTTTCTTACTATCACTTTCTATCAAGGCATATACTTTATCAGAATTGGATCTACAAACAGCTATCCCCATTTTTCCCATTTCCTTGGGAAGGCCAGTGCTCATTTTCGTCCATGTTTCTCCTCCATCAGTAGATTTGTGCAACCCACTTCCAGGCCCTCCACTTATTACCTGCCAAGGCACTCTTTGATGTTCCCACATGGCAGCATACATAATATGTGGGTTATTCATGTCTATAGAAAGGTCAGAACACCCAGTTCTGTCATTGATGAATAAAGTCTTTTTCCAAGTCTTTCCTCCATTTATTGATTTATAAATTCCACGTTGCTGTGTTCTGCCATAAAGGGCTCCCTGTGCAGCTACATATACAATATTTGGGTTGGTAGGGTGAACAATAATCCTGGAAATATGCTGGGTTTTATCTAACCCTACTTTCTTCCATGTCTTTCCTGCATCCACAGATTTATATACTCCATCTCCATGATGAGTCATTACACCTCTAGGAGCATGTTCTCCCATACCACAATACACTATGTTTGGGTTGCTTTCTGATACTGTAACAGCCCCAACTGACCCTGTTTTAAAATACCCATCTGATATATTATTCCAATGTTGGCCCGCATCTTTTGTCTTCCAAAGTCCCCCTCCTGTAGTACCCATATAGTAAGTAAGAGGATCTCCTATCACACCAGAAGAAGAATTTGATCTACCTCCTTTGAATGGACCAATGCTACGATATTTTAACGGCTTGAAATATTGATCAACAGAGGATTTGCTAACAGATTTGTTTTTATTTGATTGAGTAAAAGAAATACTAGAGAATAAAACAAATAGTGATATTAAAATTGAGCGCATAGTATGTATTTAAAATAGGTTTTTATTGTTTCAAAATATTAGAATCACCGCCTTTCCTCTAAATCATTTCAGGGAGAATGGCATGTATCAGTTATAAATATGTTCAATTAGTGGACGTCACCACCTTTGAATGTACAATATAGCTTTTTTATTATTTTATTCAGGCCTAATAAATTTTCAGGATGCATTTTAGACTGTCGGTAATTACCTCAGAGAGGTAACATGATGTGAAATATAATGAGATACAGCTAACTTTGGCAAAATTTTTAACAACAATATTTGTAACAAGTCGATAATTTGAAATGCACTTATTTTCAAGACTTTTAACGGATATTTGGAAAGTTTACTTTTTTCATTGCTTGAATTCAACAAATAAATGCAACAGCTTGCTGTTGCCTTGAAAAGGCCCCCGCCCCTTTTTTTTTGGCTAGCCTCAAAAAAGTGGGCGGGGGCGGCGAAAATTATTCATCCTATTTTTGGGTTGCAAAACACATAAAAACAGATGTCCCAATTAACGCTAAATCAAAGATACCAAATTGAATCGTGCCTTTCACATGACATGTCTCTTTCAAGGATTGAAGCTCATATTGGCAAAGACAAATCAGTCGTTAGTAGAGAGATTACTAGAAATTCTGATGCTCGAAGTGGTCAATACAAGGCTGAATTAGCACATAACAAGGCTCAATCTCGTCATAAAAAAAAGAAATAAAATTTGCTTTACTCATGAAATACAAGAGTATGTGCGTAAAAAAGTATCCGAAGATTATGGCCAAGAACAAATCGTGGGAAGAGCCAAATTAGAGAACACACAATGTGTTAGTCATGAAAGGATTTATCAATTCATTTGGGAGGACAAGAAAGCAGGTGGCAAGCTAGATGAAATTGAAAACAGAATCTGATGCTATGGTTTCTAAATTATAAAAATGCCAATTCGATATGTGCACTGTCGTAGTGTTGAGGAATTTCAACTATTCGACGAATAACGCAATCATTGTATAAAACCAAGGTAGTACAATTGATTATCGTCCCAATCTATGAATCTAACAAACCGAGTTCATCACGTAAGGATCTTGACCACAATAGTTGAGCCCACTCCGGAAACACACAAAATCAAAAAAGTTTCTTTTGGCGATCTTTATATTTTTTTCAATGAGCTGATACTCAGGCATCACCGAATCTCAATAAATGTAAATCTCATCCAAAACAAC
>JAZGFD010000026.1:0-22866 GCA_036479115.1 Saprospiraceae bacterium
CGTATTGGAATAATTAAAATCTACACCTACTACTCTATTATATTCATCAATAAGTTGTGCTCCCTCATCACCAGTTTGTCTATTTACTACGATAAAGCCCACGTTAGAGCGTTTCCAAAGTTTATGTTGAGCTGAGATTACTGTGTAATTAATAGAAGGAATACCTTGAGACAATTCTTCCGATGTTTGCATAGTAAGTAACCCTACTCTCAAATTATTATTGACTTTGCCGCTGAGCCTTGCTCCTCCAATTATTCTATTCTGCACATTTGCCCCTGTAATTGTGTCTCTTCCTACACCAATTCGACGTGAGAAAAAAGGATTGCTAGAAGAAAAGCCAAAAGAGCCAAAGAGGTCAGCATTTTCTAAAAAGAATTGACGCTTTTCAGGAAAAAATATTTCAAATCTGTCAATATTTGTCACTTGTCTATCTACTTCTACTTGGGCAAAATCAGGATTGACCGTAAGATCTAAGTTAAGACCTGATGATATCCCCACCTTCACATCTCCACCTGAAGAAAACCTATAGTTTGAAGGTGTATCTTCTTCAAAATTTTTCGAAAAATTTGCAGACACATAAGGAATTACTGAAATGTTAGGCCCACTAATTTCGAGAGGTCTTTCCCATTTCATATTCCCTGCATATGCCACGCTAAACATTCTCTGATTACGGAGCACACGGCTCCACACACTGATCTCATTGTCTTGGGTATCAAATCTATAAGCATGAAATCCCCATTGATCACCTCCAGCTTTAAATCTCAATGTACTAAAAGGAATTTCCATTTCAGCTGTGTAGTAGCCGTCATACATTTTAGATTCACCCTTCCATTTATTGTCCCACGCATCACTGAAGCCCCTTCTACCATTTCCTCCATTTGTAACCACACCTTCTCTAATCACACCGAGAGGATTGATTCCAAAAAAGAAAGCATTGGTACGATCATCAAATGAGTCAAATAACAGAGTAATATTATCATTACCTCCTGCCCTATAGTCTCTTTTTAGGGAGTTAACAATCCATTTATTCCCTGATGCATAGCATTTTATTCCTACATATAGATTGTTGTCATCATAGGAAAGGTGTACCTCTGTTTGCGCTGTTGCTTTCACTGAATCAGTGGGAAAATGTTGCCAAAAATCATCAGCTGGTTTTGTTGTAGCCCATATTTCGTCGTCTAGTACGCCATCAATAATTGGCGCTATAGAGGTATATTTTACATCTACAGTTTTTTGAGATAAAACAGAATAAGAAGTAAAAAAAAAGATAAAATATATGAACAGTATTTTCATCACACAAAGATAAGTAAGTGGATATTTCTATATTAAGAATGAACCTAATATAATGTTAATAGAATGTCAATATGAAATGACCAAGTGAATCCAGCTGGTTACTTGGTCATAATTAATAAAACAATAATCTCAACTAAATATATAACCACACAGGTACATCAATTTTGATAAAAAAAAAGATCTTCTTTTGTTACTTTTTGACTATTCAGCTCAAAGACCCTCAGCCTTTCGTTGATGATTACAATATTGAGTACTTATTTTATTTTTTTTAACTCGCTGATAATCAGGCATTACTGAATATAAAAAACTAAATTATCATCCAAAATATTCTATTTCATAAAATTTGACAGTTTCTGTTCAGGCACTAAATATGAATGCAACAAATGCAATAAAATATTAAATATCGCTTCTTGCATTTGCAGTTTTTATCAAAAAAATATGACTATTTGTAATACATTTGCAACATTTAAAAGCAGAAAGAATGATATCAATGAATTTGTATAAAAAAACTTTGGTCTTATTTGTAGTAGTATTTACAACTTTGATATTTTCATCATGTAGTAAAGACAGTGATTTTCCTAATATTGAAGAATATATTCAGGAAAAAGGCCTAAACACTCAGACAACTTCTTCAGGCCTTCAATATATAATAGAGGCACAAGGCACAGCTCCTAATCCCACCTTATCTTCTTCTATCACTATTAATTACAATGGGTACCTGCTTAATGGTGAATCTTTTGATAGTGGCAGTAATGTCACTTTTGCTTTGCTAACTCTAATTCAGGGCTGGCAAGAAGGTCTTCAGCTTATAGGAAGTGGGGGTAAGATAAAGTTGCTTATACCATCAAATCTAGCATATGGAAGTAGAGGTTCAGGCAGTATTCCACCCAATACAGATTTAGGTTTTGATATTGACTTAATATCAGTACAGTAGCTGAGTGCACCAATAACAAAATATCGCACACCTTAATTTTTGGTAACTACTCAGGTGGAGTAAATTTTGGCTAAAAAAAGTTCTTTTTTCATTATTCTTCGGCTATTTTTATAACAATAGCTCTGCTATTCTGATAAAAATGAGCCTCGTCTAATAAAAAAATAACAAATTTATCTCAAAAGCACCCACCTGAGTAGATACAATTTTTGTTATTTTTTATCTGCTCATCGTTTGAAAATATTTCATTATGCTACGTCAGAATTCTAATTTTTCAGCCTCAATTAGATAAAAAATAACTGCCTCTAAGGTGCGCTAAATTTCATTCTTGGCGCACTAGTGCTGTCAAGGATAAATTGACGAGTAACTTTGGCATCTTTTGAACCTGCTCTTTGTTAAAAATACTCACCATATCTACTGCTATGACTGCGTTTTTTGCCTTGTTCAGGATCAAATTATGCGCAAAGCCTACCCGTCATTTAACACTTGACAGAGCACTAGTCAGGTTGGGCCAATATTGATTTCTTTTCTTAAAGTCTTAGCCCTCAAATCTTTGCTATCATGTGACCATCCTGGGGCAAGAAATATATATTTGAGTTTATCCGACCATTTAGGTGCTCTTATTAAGTCGTTCCAAATTGAATGATATTCATGACTTATTACTCTGAGAGGATTATAAGTATTTATATTTTTAGTCAGGCCATAGATAGGTTTTTCAAAATCTTTTTCTTCTGAAAAAGTATTGAAGAGTCTATCCCAGAGAATAAAAACACCTCCATGATTACGATCAAGATAACGCACATTAGAAGCATGATGAACGCGGTGGTGAGAAGGGGTATTAAATACAAATTCAAACCATTGGGGAAGTTTTTTAACCAATTCTGTATGTACCCAAAACTGATAAATAAGATTAATTGATATTACGGTAAACATCATCAAAGGATCAAATCCTAAAAGAGGTATCCAAATCCAAAATATGTATTTGTGCACTCTTTCACCAACGCCTTGCCTAAGCGCTGTGGCAAAATTTAATTTTACAGAGGAATGATGAGGCACATGCCCTGCCCAAAATAGCCTCACTTCATGATTCATACGATGAAACCAGTAAAAGGCAAAATCATCAAGAATAAAAAGAGTAGCCCATGCCCACCATTGTCGCCCAATGATTTCCTTGAGTGGACTAAGTTCGTGAAGGTATATGAAAGCCACAAAAGCCAATAATTTGGGAATGAATTCAATAATACCTGTAAAAATCATCATGGATAAAGATACCCATGAGTCAATTCTCTTGTATAGACTTAATTGCCTCCATTCATCAATACGCCACTCCACAATAATGGCCAATAGAAATATAGGCAATACAATGACAAGCAATTTGTCTTCAGAAAGAAGATCGAGATAATATTTCCAATTCATAAGTTGAAGATAAGGCTAAAGGAAGAAGTACTAAGATTTTATACACTTTTAATATCTCTTTCCAGCAATTCTCAGTGTAGGCATGTAGCAGCATCTAAAATGTAAGAAGTATTGGGGAAATACCCTTTAATCAAGTCCTAATTAGGCGGTACATTCGCCTTACCGCTTACTTTTTTCCATCTAAACTGTGAATTTCTGATTTCTTTCACAAAGAAATCAACTATACCTAAAGGCTGTTATTTCCCTTTGCTTGTTCTTTAAGGATCAAAACTTTTGTCATTATTCTTGGAGCATATATTATGTCTGAACGGAAACTCATCAAAATTAGAAATAATTATTTTGGCGATATTTTAATTTTTTTCAGCTCTCTGATACTCAGGCATCACTGAATATCAAAAAACTAAATTCTCATCCAAAATGTTCTATTCCATAAAATCCGACAATTTCCGTACAAACACTATTTAGGCATCTTTCAGAAAAATAAAAGTCGTGTAATATTATAGGTTGCACTCAACCATTGTGCCCAATAATAATTTAATTTTAGGAACATCTAAAATAAAGAAGAAATGCAATCTGTAGAAACAGCCACCTTTAAGGAAGAAATAAGAGCATTTATTGCAAAAAATTGTCCACTATCTCTGCGCAAACCAGTTAAAAACTTTGATGATTATTATTGGGGAGGCAAAAAATCTACAAGTGGTAGTCCAGATCAGTTAAAATGGTTTGAGGCTATGAAAAATAATGGATGGACAGTACCTCACTGGCCAAAAGAATATGGTGGGGGTGGTCTTTCTGCGGAAGAATATAAAATTTTTTTAAATGAAATGGCAAGAGTAGGAGCCAGAAAACCACTCTTCAGTTTTGGAATATCAATGTTAGGGCCTGCTCTTTTAAAATTTGGCAATGAAACTCAAAAGAAAGAACATTTAACCAAAATAGCAAAAGGAGAAATATGGTGGTGTCAAGGATACAGCGAACCAGGGGCAGGATCAGATTTAGCAGCGCTACAAACCAGAGCTGAAGATAAAGGCGATCATTACCTTGTAAATGGCCAAAAAGTATGGACATCATATGCCGACAAAGCAGACTGGATATTTTGCTTGGTCAGGACCGATCCTATGGCCCCTAAGCATAGTGGTATTAGTTTTCTATTGATAGATATGGAATCAGCAGGGGTAACTACCCGACCTATCAAATTAATAAGTGGAAAATCTCCATTCTGCGAGACATTTTTTGATAATGTGAAGGTGTCAAAAGAAAATCTAATAGGCGAGGAAAATATGGGTTGGGCGATTGCTACTTTTTTATTAACACATGAGCGGTCAATGATAGGTGGGATAGGTGATACTGATGTGAGACAGGCACTTCATGATTTTGCTTTAGATCATATAGGTACGAGTGAAAACGGCAGGCTGAGTGATGAGATAATTAGAAAAGAAATAGCTGAAATCGAGCTTGATGTAGCTACACTGGATATGACCATACAGCGATCTATGGAAGAGGCCAAATCTGGAAAACCCATAGGTGCCAAATCATCATTTTTCAAATATGTTTATACTGAGATTAACAAGAGAAGATATGAAACCATGGTGGCTGTAGCTGGCACGAAAGGCCTCGGGTGGGAAGGGAATGCGTATGACGATGGCGCAATAGCCAAGCAATTTTGCCGCACTAAAGGAAACTCTATAGAAGGAGGCACCTCAGAAATTCAATTAAATATTATTGCGAAAAGAATACTCCACTTAAGGAGTAAAAAATAAAAATATGATCTATTTGCTTAATGAAGAACAATCGATGCTAAAAGATTCCGCTAAGGAATTTTTAAAAAGCGCACCTGTAGCACAACTGAGAAATCTCAGAGATACAAAAGATAATATTGGATATGATCAAACCACTTGGCAAAAGATGGTAGAAATGGGATGGGCAGCAATGGTCATCCCAGAGCAATATGAAGGCTTGAATTTTGGGTATTTTGGCTTGGGGCAAATACTGGAAGAAACAGGAAAAACACTTACAGCGTCTCCTGTAATATCTAGCGCTGTGATGGCTACTTCTGCAATAATATTTTGTGGTAGTGATGCTCAAAAATCAGAATATCTCCCTAAATTATCAATGGGAGAAATGACTGCTACTTTGGCTATTGACGAAACTGCTAGACATAACCCAAATGTGATAAAAACACATCTAAAAACACAGAATGGTGAATTTCTTTTGAATGGTAAAAAAGTATTTGTGCCCGATGTTCATACTGCAAATCTGATAATTGCAACCTGCAAAGATAGCAATGGTAAGGACACATTGATAGCTGTAAATTCCGATAATAATGGTGTATCAATCAATAGGGAACATTTCATGGATTCTAGAAATTATGGCACAATAGAATTTAAAGATGTAAAAATCACTGAAAGTCATATTTTTGTAGGTGCCAATACCGAGTCAATAGAAAAAGTCCTTGACATATCTAGAATAGCGATAGCTGCTGAGCTTTACGGTACATCAGTGGAAGCTTTTAATCGCACTATAGCATATATGAAAGAAAGAAAACAATTTGGAGTAGAATTGGCTACGTTCCAAGGGTTACAGCACAGATGTGCTATAATGTTTTGTGAGTTAGAAATGGCGCAGACTGCTGTTCTTTCTGCTCTCAATGCAATAGATCAAGATGTAGAAGACATCAGGTTATTTGCAAGTATCGCCAAGGCCAAAGTGAGTAAGGTCGCACAATTGGTAAGTAACGAAGGTGTTCAAATTTTTGGTGGTATCGGTATGACTGATGATGAAGAAATAGGCTTTTTCTTAAAAAGAGCACGAGTTGCTATGGCTATACTCGGTGACTATAATTATCACTTGGATCGCTTTGCTGTACTGAATGGGTATTGATTTTATTTTTGATACCTTTTCAGGTAGTATCAATTTTAGCTAAAATAAACTCTTTAATCACTATACTTCGACAATTTATGTCTCAATAGCGCTGCTATTAATCCAAAAATAGCCTGTGTCTAGCAATAAAATAGCAATTTTATACCCCAAAAGCATACCACCTGAGTAGTTGCTATTTTTGTAACTTCTCAAATAGAGTCAATTTTTTATCTCAAAAGCGTAAGCACTCAATATCTTGTGTTGCCAGAAATATTTGTCACCATTTTTGGTCAAAAATGTCGCCAAATCATAACAACCGCTATTCAACCAAAGGCGTTGCTTCTGGCCATTTAGTTTAAAAGCCCTCAGCCTTTCTACGACGATTACAATATTGAGTACTTACAGGGGTTGGATGCCCTGATTATGAGATTTTGCATCTTCAGTGCTTCTAAGTGGTTTCTGAATTTGAAAAATATAGGAAAGAAGAAGAAGAGAAAGTAATAAAAAAAGATCTGAAGAAAAACATGACAGGGATGCTCTCAACGGGCCGTGTGATAAAGGAAGTATCAGATCAACCCAATGGAAAAGCAATAGTTGTTATAGATGTGGGTCAACATCAAATGATGGCGGCCAGATATTACGATTATCTAGGTGAAGATCAGAGGATATCATTAGGTGGAGCAGGGACGATGGGATTTGGACTTCCTGTTGCTATTGGCATATTAATTTGCAACCAAGGGTATGATCCTGAGATCGATAATATTATCCATGCTGGCCATGGTCACATCAAATCACACGCATCTCCTTGAAAACTTGTAAATAATGGTCTTTTGTACTACAGTTTTCTATAAAATGCGCCAAAAATAATCATCATCTCATCTTCACTTAAAAGACCAAATCTAAGCGTACGGTCGGTCTGATTGTCATAAGTTGCTTCTGCCCTGAATCCTTCGCCGCGATTGATGACAATAGGCGGGTCAAATTCCAATAATGGTGGGTGCTCCCAATCATTAGTAAAGAAAATAAGTTCGCCATCTCGTTGCCCACCATTTATATAAATACGAAATTCGGTCATGTGTTCATGAGCATGAGAGGTGAGCTGAAATACAAACATCTCTTCGTCAAATGTGCTTTCTCGAACCAAAGTAGTCACTTGGTGAGGAGGCAGCTGAAAATCTTCATAACATTCAAATAGATTTTCTGCCACAAAATTAACAGCTGATTTAGGCACAGTATGAAGGTTTACCGATATTTCACCTGATTTCAATTCATCGGTGCGGTTTACATAGTGAGAATTGAGGTCGAATCCAGCATTGGCTGGTATTTTTAAAGCCACACCAGGAGGGTAATGATAGTCTGTCTCACGCCATTGTGTACCATATACAAACCTAGCATCCAATATGGATTCGGCGGTAGTAAAATTAAAATTTCCAGCAGGAGTCCAAAAATCCCGGTACACTCCTTCTTCAGGTATTTTACCCTGTGGGTGATCATTTATTATAAAATGATGGCTCCCACTGCGCATATTGATTTCTACCCTATTGACATATATCTCTTCTGAATTGTTCAAACGTTGATATTGAAATAGTTCTCTTTCGGCATTTTGCCAGACATCAAATGGGCCTAGGATGAGTTGGTATCCTGAGGCAGGAGGCTCCAGAGCATTATAATCATTGTCTGGAATTTCGAAGCGGTCGGTATTCAATAAAAGGTTTTCATCGGCTACAAACCCATCTTTTGGAGCGCCTTTGAGCATCCACTCATGAATAAATTCTAACGCTCCATCGGTCAGTGATCGGCCTCCCAGGGGCATGAGTTCACCATATTCAGAATGGTCAGAAAAATAATGTTCAAAATCCCTGAATAGAAGCTTTTCCCAAAGAAAACTTCTGCTAATATCAGCGAGGCCATTAGTGCCTACGAGAATAAGTCCATCCTTTTTAGCAGATGCATTATGAGGTACACGATTTACTAATTGGTCATATGCTTCATCTCTGGTAAGAATGAGGTCAGACTGATTAGCAAAACTTGTTCCTTTTTGATGACATGAAACGCAATTGGTCCGAAAAATTTTGTGCTGAATAATGTCAAAAGTTGATAGAAGTTCTGGTTCGACTTCTGGTTCTGGCAATTCATCTACATTTTCTGTGCATCTTGAAAGTAGAATGAAAGTAATAAGAATCAATAATGTGATCTGGAATATAGATTGGACTGTTGTGTGTAGTTTCATGATACTTCAAGGTACGACTAGAATAAATGATGATGCTTACTTGTCAACTTGTTTAACGCCACTTTAAAGGCTTTTGTACCTTAACATTGAGTCTACTCCGGAAACTTATAAACTCAAAAAAGTTTCTTTTAGCGAACTTTACATTTTTTTTAATTAGCTGATGCCCAGGCATCACCGAATCTCCAAAAAATATGAATTTTATCGAAAACTACTCATTTATAAAAGCCTTCTGTTTTTTAGAGTGTACTCACCAGTAAAATTTCACATGGCTATTTATCCCCACGGATATAATCAAACGGTGAGTAGATATCACGAAATGTAATACCAAGCTAGTGCTCCCCTCAATTGTTACTTAATACAACACAAGAGAACAGACCAATTTCACTACCTCGCAAAAGAAGTAGCCCTCATCTCTCTTATCACTGTCACTTTTACCTGACCAGGATACTGCATTTCGTCCTGTATTTTCTGAGAGATCATGAATGAGAGATCTTCAGCATACTGGTCACTTACTTTGGCGCTTTCAACTACTACTCTAAGCTCCCTACCTGCTTGTATGGCATAAGCTTTTTCTACACCTTCATGTGACATAGCCAATTCTTCCAATTCCCCTATACGATTGAGATAACTTTCTAAGATTTCTCTTCTTGCTCCTGGTCTCGCTCCTGAGATGGCATCACATGATTGTACTATGGGTGATATTATGTTATCCATCTCTATCTCATCGTGGTGCGCTCCTACTGCATTTAGTACAGCTGGATGTTCTTTGCTTTTCTTACACATTTCCATACCTAATAAAGCATGTGGGAGATCAGATTCTTCATCTGCTACTTTACCAATATCATGTAGTAACCCTGCTCTTTTAGACATTTTTATTTGTTTACTACTCATACCTAGTTCGGCTGCCATAGATGCACACAATCTAGCTGTCTCAATGGAGTGTTTCAAGAGATTTTGGCCATAAGATGATCTGAATCTCATCCTTCCTATCATTTTGATAAGATATGGATCAATGCCATGAATGTCGAGATCAATAACTGTACGTTCTCCTATTTCTACTATTTGTTCGTTGAGTTGTTTTTTTACTTTAGCTACCACTTCCTCTATTTTCGCAGGGTGGATACGTCCGTCAGCTACCAATCTTTGTAGTGACAATCTACAAATTTCTCTTCTGATCGGATCAAAACTAGATATTACTATTGCTTCTGGAGTATCATCTACCACTAATTCTGCTCCTGTGGCGGCTTCTAAGGCACGAATGTTTCGTCCTTCTCTTCCTATAATTTGGCCTTTGATATCATCTGATTCAAGATTAAATACACTTACAGTATTTTCTATTGTAAATTCTGAACAGTGTCTCTGTATGGTTTGAATCACTACCTTCTTCGCTTCTTTATTGGCCGTGAGTTTTGCTTGCTGCAAAATGTTTTTTTCTAAACTCAAGGCATCCGTCTTAGCTTTAGCGCTTACTGCTTCTAGAAGCGAATCTTTGGCTTGTTCCTCGCTCATCTTGGCTATTGTCTCTAATTGTTTGATTATTTTTTCGTTAGACTGATCTAATTCTTCTTTTCTCTTACTTACAATTTTAAGTTGTTTGTCTAGATTTTCTCTCACGGTTTTAACTTCCGCTTCTTTATGTTCTATAGCTTCTAATTCACTTTTAAATCCACTCTGCTTATGTTGTAATTCTTTTTCGAGGGCTTTCACTGTCATTTCTCGCTCTTTCATCTGCACGAGATGATCTGACTTGTCAGATTCAAAATTGCCTCTTAAATTGACAAATTTTTCTTTTGCTTCTTGAATCTTTTTTTGCTTAATACTCTCATGCTTCGATTCTGCAGTAGACATCATCTTGTGGGCTTTAGTCTCAGCCTCAGAAATGATTCTTTTGGAAGTCACTTTTGCTTCCTGCACAGTTAAATCAGCTTTTTTATTAATTCCATCAATTTTACTAGACTGTGATTTTTTAAATATAAATCCACCTATTATAAATCCGACTAAGACCCCTACTATTAAACCTCCTATTATTATACTTAACTCCATGTTTTTTATTTAAATATTATCAATTAATGCTGCCTTATCTCAATTTATAAATAAAGCAGAATCGTATATTGGGGTTAAACGAAAATTCACCAAAATCAATTCATTTAAGTGGTTTATTAGCTTGTGTTAAAAATAGTTGTTAGTGATTGGCTATCAATGACTTACAATAAATTAACAACATGTTTTCAAACCAATTCATTTTGTAAAAAATGATAGTTCTCGTTTAACCGCTATATATTATCAATAGGAAAAAATGAAAAAAAGTAGTGATAGGTGACTGATATAGTATCAGTTTTTTTGTAAAATCTTTATATAGAGTATGGTAAAAATCACTTTTTTTTCGATTGGTTTAATCGTAATTTTTACAAAAATTGTTTTGATCTATATGATTTGAAAAAATTAAAAAAATGATAAAACATTTTCTAAAATCTTCTAGGTAAATTCTCTTACACTTATCACTATCTTCTTCTTCGGTATTCTCCTCTTAGATACTACAACGACATTTTAGCAATTATAATATCTTATATAGTGCCTGAACGAAAATTCGTCAAAAACAACTTTTTTTGTAAAAACGATAGTTCTCGTTCAACCACTATATAAAAATACATATTAAATAATACAATATCTGCCTATTGAGTAATGTATCAAAAATTTAATTCTGAGTGACTTTGGAATCTTTTCATCCAGTACTGTATGAAAAATACTCGTCATAGCTGAAGATATTGTTATATGTCACCTATCTGTCATTGTCGTTCACTCGCTTAGATATTTTGCCTCCACCCTTCAAAATAGACCATTCATGCCTTGTTACAGACTTACAGACAAATAAAATCAAGGTACTCACTCAGGTGGAGTTATTTTTGGATAAAAAAATCTTTTCTACGATATTTCAGTTTTTATTATCGCCCTGACTCTGCTATGCTTCAAAAAATGAGCTTTATCTGGAAAAATAATAACAATTTTTTACCTTCCTGTTTGGCAGACAGGTCTCAAAAGCCACACCTGATTAGTTACAAACCAAGTGATAAACTTATCTCACTTCACATTTCAACTGTGCCGATAATGCTGAAATAGTATTATTAATTGATTTATCAACCTGAGCATCATTTAGAGTACGGCCTTTATCTTCATATACCAGACTAATGGCATACGATTTTTTGCCTTTGCCTAGTTGCTTTTCATTTTTATATATGTCAAAAAGACTGACTTCTTTGATCAGTTTTCTTTCTGTACTTAATATTATCTTTTTTATATCTTCAAAAGCAACATCTTCATCCATTATCAAAGAAAGGTCTCTTCGCATAGACGGAAATTTATTGATCTCTTGAATTGATATTTTTTGCTTTCGTGTTATTTTGTAAAACATATCCATATTAATATCTGCAACAAAGACATTGTTTTTTATTTCCATTTTGTCCAAAATAGCGCCAGATACTAAGCCAAATTGTGCTAAGGTTTTATCTCCTAAGAAGTACCTCATTCCATATTCGTAGACATTATTAGTGAGCTTTTCAGACTTGTATTGAGCTACACCTGTTTTAGCGAATAGCTCATGCACTATACGTTTTATAGTGTAAAATGAGCTGTTTTGGAGTGAAGAATGCCAAGATTGTGCCTCCTCCGCTCCTGTGATATATATTACAAGATGTTCTGATTCTTGATAGTCATCTTCAGTTTTCTGATAGCTTCTGCCAAATTCAAATAGGCTAAGATTTATCTGTTGGCGATTGATGTTATACCTTATTGATTCTAATCCAGAAAGAATCATCTCAGGCCGCATTATATCCAAATGTATATTGCTGGTATTTTTAATACGCACCATAGCTTTTTCATCTACAAGACCTAAATCTGTGTAAAATACAGATTGGATAAGAGACATACCCATCATTTCATTGAGCCCTTTTCCTATGAGAAATTTGGCCAATCTATCTCTTAATGAATGTCTGGATGGATAATTCGAGGTTCTAATTGTAGTACTTAATTTATTGCCAACAATCACATTATTAAATCCATAAATACGGAGAATCTCTTCTACGATATCAGCCTCTCGTGTCACATCAGCTTTATCTGTAGGAATACTCACGGTATATGTGGTGTTGTCTTGGGAGATAATGTCAATATGGAGTGCCTCAAAAATATTTTCAATCATTGTTGCTTCTAGCCTATTCCCGATAAGGGTATTGATTCTTTCTTTCCTTACTACGATCTGTTTCTTTTCGATTTTATTAGGATAGATATCTACATACTGAGACGAAACTTCTGCTTCTGCATATTCTTGCATCAGATAAGCCGCTTTTTGTAAGGCTACCATTGTCACATTAGGATCAGATCCTTTTTCAAATACCTTGGCGGCATCGGTTCTTAAGTTGTGCTTTGTACTTGTTTTTCTTATGAATTGGGCATTAAAATGAGCTGCTTCTAAAAATATTTCCCTAGTGGCATCAGTGACTCCTGTATCGGCTCCTCCAAACACACCGCCTATACACATACCTTCTCCGTGGCCATTGCAAATGATAACGTCTTCTGCTCTGAGCTTTCTTTCTATTCCATCTAGAGTGACAAATTTAGAGCCCTTAGGGAGTGTTTGTACAATGATTTTCCCTCCTTTAATTTTTTTCAAATCATAAGCATGCAATGGCTGACCATATACATGTAATACATAATTTGTGATATCTACTATGTTGTTTATAGGTTTCACACCTATAGCTGCTAATCTACGTTTCATCCATTCTGGAGATGCCCCAATTTTAATGTTAGAAAGCGTAACACCTGAAAATCTTGGACAGCCTTTAGTGGTCAGTATTTCTACTGTAAAAGGTGCATTTTTTGATGATCTCAATCCATCATTTTTGCTGATTTTCACATCTCCGTTATGTCCTTCATTAACTTTGAGATAAGCGGCTAAGTCTTTGGCCACCCCGAGATGAGACGTAGCATCTGATCGGTTTGGGGTAAGTCCAATATCATATACTATATCCGTTTCTACATTAAAATATTTAGAAGCTAGACTGCCCACAGGTACATGATCTGGGAGAACCATTATTCCATCATGCTCGACGCCCATTCCTATTTCATCTTCTGCACAGATCATCCCTTCTGATACCTCGCCTCTTATTTTTCCCTTCTTTATTTTAAAAGGTTCTCCTTTTGTGGGATATAATATCGTTCCTACTGTGGCTACAATGACCTTTTGGCCTTGGGCCACGTTTGGAGCGCCACATACAATAGTTTTAAGAGTACCATCACCAATATCTACTTTAGTCAATGAAAGCCTATCAGCATTTGGATGCTTGCCACATTCCATGATTTGACCTACTACTAATCCTCTGAGGCCTCCTGATACAGTTTCTATTTCATCTATACCTTCAACTTCAAGCCCTATAGCAGTGAGTATCTCTCCTAATTTCGGAGGATCAATGTCAATGTCAATATGATCTTTTAACCAGTGGAGTGATATTTTCATATGTTATTCTTTGTCTTTTTTATAAATTCAAAAGCATATACCCGAGTAATCACAAATTATTCAAGAATTGGGCATTTCAAAAATTGCTTTAGAATAGAAAAAAATTTGGATGCAAATATAGTTTGGTTAGCAATAAAATATCGTTCTATATGAGTAGAGGTGCAATTAAATTTGTCGTTTTCGCAAAGAGATAAGGAGACTTTTTGTAGAATATCACACAATCATTGGGCTTTATGCGCATTTTAAATTACACTCATGAATGGAGTAGGCAGAAAATTATTAATGTGATATGATATTCTAGCTCTGTTTTTATCCGCTTTTTATCTGCATTACATTCTAACTCTCTTCTCCTAATAAATTACCATACCGATGGAAATTGTAAGAGAAATTTTGCTCGTTCAGATAGTTCATTAACTCTACTCTTCCTAGTGGGCTAGGTGCTCTATTGTATACGTGTAATGCTTTTGAATGACATGTTTTAAGAAAATTTTCTGGCAATCTGTCACCTACTAAAGATCGGATAATTACATTATGGTTAAGTGAAGAATTGAGCTCATCCCACGATGTTAATTGATGCACAGCAAGATTGTCAATACTTATCTCTTTAACACTAAATACAGTTATCGGCACTTTAATAATTTGGGCAGAAGCCATTACCATTTTTATCTTACCCTTAATGGTTTCATCATCAATGAGTAGAATTATCTTTTCGGTTTTTGTGTACCTATTCTTATTGTGCTGGCCTCTGATATGGGCATAATCCATTTCTAGACTAAAGTGATTGTCCCATGCTGACTTATAACTATCTTCATAGTCTATTTTATTTTTATTGTACTTTATATTAGCCAGTTGAAGCACATAATTACATCCTCCTGCCTTCATGCCATAACCAAAGCATGATGCTTTTACACCTCCAAATGGCTGCCGCTGTACTATGGCTCCAGTCGTACTTCTATTGACATAAAGGTTGCCTGCCTGAATGGTATTTTTCCATTGCACTACTTCTCTTTTGTCAAGTGATTCGAGGCCTGTGGTAAGACCATATTCTACGCTATTGGCTATTCTGATAGCATCGGTGAGGTTATCGGCTTTCATGACTGATAGAATAGGTCCAAATAACTCATTATTGTATTCAAAATCAGACTCTGTAACTCCCCATTTAATACCAGGACTAACCATAAATTCTCCTTCTACTTTTGGCCTAAGCAGCCACTGATCCTCTGATGTAGACTTAATAGATTCTTTGATCTTATCTGATATCTTTACTGCTAAAGGCCCTATTTCGGTCTCTAAATTCCAAGGATTACCATGTACTTTACTTTCAGTTGCGTCTTTAAGCAATCTCTTAAAGTGCCCATCATTAAAAACTTCTTTTTCTAATATCAAGAGAGAAGTAGCCGAACATTTTTGACCTGCATTACCAAAAGCAGATTGTACGACATTACCAATGGCCTGATCTCTGTCAGAAAGGCTTGAAACTATAGTGGCATTCTTACCCCCTGTTTCGGCATACAAGTTGAGTCTTGGGTTTCTATTTAAAAGAAATTTGGCAGTGGCAGTGCCCCCAGTGAGGATAACTGCATCAAATACATTGCCGTCACTCAAGAATGGATCCAAGGTAGATTCTTGAGCAGGTAAAAACGCAAATGCTGTCTTAGGGATACCTGCCCGCCAAAGGCATTGAGATATAAGATAGGCACTGGCAGCTGCATTGGTAGAAGGCTTTAATATCACTTTCTTACCTGCTGCTAATGAGGCCAATACACCCCCGATAGGAATTGCAATAGGGAAATTCCAAGGAGACAATACCAAATTAGCCCCACCACATTCCATGATAATATTGTGATCATCTTTGAGATCGCGAATGGACTGTGCGTAATAATTGGCAAAATCTATCGCCTCAGACACTTCTACGTCTACTTCTTTAATAGTTTTACCCAGTTCGCACACGGCTACACATATTAAATTTCCTCTTTCTTTTTCTATCTCTAATGCCGCTTTAGAAAGCATAATACTTCTTTGATCACAATTAAGATCTCCCCACGATTTCTTTTCTGTAAGAAATGACTTGTAGTCATCTTCATCGGCTAACTCGTACAGAAAAGGCAAGGTTGCGTTCCATCCTATTTGGGATATGGTTGTTCTTTTTTTATCAGAGCCATTCATCACCACTTTGACCACATCACCTACTATTTTTGTAGGTGTTTTCCAATGATCAATAAGCCCTTTTATCCATCTTTGATTGGCCGGAAGTACCCAGTCTGTATTTGCTACATTGTGAAAATCAGATTGGATTATTAAAGATTCGGTTGCCCTATTTTGAATTCTTTTAGTATCAGTTTTCAGTTCTTCTATATATTTTATAGAATTTAAATGTGCTTTTTTAAGTTGCTTCCATTTGGGAGAGTTGGTTTTTAATCCGTGACCTTCTTTGAGAAAATTACCATCTTGAGTGCCTTCATCTAGTCTTCTTACTAAGTAAGCAATAGCGCTGTTATAATTTTCCGTTTTTACAATAGGCGTATATAGCAGTACTGACACTTTATGGAATAATAATTCATCTACTACTTCATTGGCCATTCCTTCTAGCATTTCAAAATCTACATACTCAGATAGGTCATGATCTTTTACCAATTGCAATGCAAAGGAAAGATCAAAAATATTGTGAGATGCTATGCCAATATTTACTGCTTTTAGCGACTCTTTTTGAAGAGCCAAAATCATCATTTTTTTAAAATTTGCATCAGCTTCTACCTTTGTTTCAAAAGAAGCTACTGGCCAATCCTCCATTGATGCTTCTGTCTTTTCCATTTCGAGATTGGCACCTTTTACTATCCTAATTTTAATAGGAGCGCCACCTTCAATGGTGCGTTTTTTCGCCCATTCAGTAAGGTCTAGAATCGCGCCATAAGAATCAGGCAAATAGGCTTGTAGCACTATGCCCATTCTGATATTCTTAAATCTTGGGATGGATAATGCTTCCTTAAATACATCAATGGTAATGCTCAGATCACGGTACTCTTCCATATCCAAATTGACAAATTTCATTACACCAGTACGTGTATGTACAGCCAGGATTTCATCATATAAAAGAGCTAGTTTTTCTACACATTTGTTAGTGGTGTGCTGATGAGCTAGAGAGCTGATTTGACTGTATATTGTGGATAGTTTGATGGAGATATAATCTACTTCTGATTGGTTCAGGAGGTTTTTATAGTTTTCTATACGTTGTGTCGCCTCTTGTTCACCTAAAAGGGCTTCTCCTATAAGATTTACATTTAATACAACACCTTCTTGTTTACGCTTTTGCGAATGTTTTCTAAATTTTCTGTCACCTACAAAAAAGAGGATAGGAGCAGTCACACTTTTGATTTGAGTAAGCATAGCAGGCATGCTAATTCCTGGAAGCTGAAAACCTATTTTTTTATATAAAAAGACAAGGAATTTTTCAAATATATTGAACAAACTACTCGCACTATTGTCTTCTCTGAAAAGAGTAATAACATAATCAGATACTTTGGTATAATTGTTAGATCTGAATGCTACATCCATCATCTTTATTAAAAAATGTTTAGATTTTGGGTTTTTCAGAATGCTGCCCATTCGCTCTGAAAAATCACTTTTAGTAGCATTTTCATTGGATTTTACTATACTTTCAGCAAGAGATAGATGTCTTTTGATAAATTGAGGTGTGATTTTATTAATCATTTTAAACAGCCATTTCTTATAATAATAAAATTAAAAATTGAGTAAGTGATTGGTAAAGTCATCCAATACTTCAAAAGCGGTTTCTGCCATTTTATTTCCTTGAAGATCAAGAAGTGGATTGACTTCCACAATTTCAAAGCAACAGACTTTCTTAGTTTTTAAAAAGCCTTGGATGATATTCATCACCTCATACTCATCAAAACCTCTTGGCACGGGAGTGCCTGTACCTTTAGAAATACTGTCACAGTCCAGACTGTCTACATCAAAGGAAATATAGATCATATCACAAACTTCTAGAGACTGGATGGCTTCGTTTATACAAATGTCAGCACCTCTATGTCTAAGTTCTTCTACCATATAATTTTTAATATTCATGGTAGACATTAGTGTTTTTTCGGGCTCTTCAGTTTCTCTCACTCCAAAATAAATGATGTCTTCTGGATTCACTTTAGCTCCTGTCACTCCAATATTTTTCAGAGATGCCCAATTAATTATGGTTTCTTCAGATACTTTATTGTCTTTAGAATGCTTATTATCAACGCCTAGTGCGGCCGCCAAAGGCATACCATGCACATTGCCAGAAGGAGAAGTATAAGGAGAATGTAAATCTGCATGAGCATCTATCCACAACACGCCCAATCGCTTCTCAGGATATGCCGCTTTTATGCCTGAAATGGTGCCCAATGCCGAAGAGTGATCACCTGATATTACAATAGGGAAAAATCCATCCTTCATAGTAGAACGCACAGTTTCGCTTACACGTTTGCACTGCTCTACCACTAAGCTCATTCTTTTGGCCCATGAGTTACGCACCTTATTATAGATGGATTCATTATGAGTATCCACATCCTGGAAAGGAAATCGATCAAAATAATTGTTATCCTTGTTAATTCCTGCTATTTCAATGGCATCAATGCCCATATCTGATCCTCTAGTACCAGCACCAATGTCAGAACGGTTTTTAATTATTTTAATTTGCATAAAAAGTGTTGGAGCAATTTAGAATTAAATAAATTCAGCTAGTGTCTTTTCGATAATGGCAAGACTTTCTTCTATTTGTTCTTCTTTAATTACTAAAGGCGGTGCCAATCTGATTTTATTGCCATGAGTTGGCTTTGCCAAGAGCCCATTATCTCTAAATTTCATGCAAATATCCCATGCTAATGTAGAGTCTTCTGTAGTATTAATCACAATAGCATTGAGAAGACCTTTACCTCGAACTAAAGTTATGAGATTATTTCTTTTAGCAATATCTTCTAGACCCTTTCTGATTTTTTTGCCCATTTTATCAGCATTTTCTGCTAATTTTTCATCTAGAATAACTTGAAGAGATTCCATAGCTACTGCACATGCCAGAGGATTGCCGCCATAAGTAGAACCATGTTCTCCAGGTTTAATAGTAAGCATGATCTCATCATCACAAAGCACAGCTGATACCGGCATCATTCCTCCTGAAAGTGCCTTGCCTAAGATGATCATGTCGGGTCTTAGTTTCGTATCTCCGCCATCCATATATGTGGCTAAAAGTTGGCCAGTACGTCCAAGACCCGTTTGGATCTCATCCGCAATAAAAAGAACATTATATTTTTTGCAAAGCGCTAAAGCACCAGATAAATAATGGTCATCTGGCACGACCACCCCAGCTTCACCTTGTATAGGCTCTACAATAAAACCCCCTATGTTAGGGTCAGATTTTAAAGCCTCTTCTAAACTCATTAAGTCATTATATTCTACCATTCCAATACCACCCATATAAGGGCCAAAACCAACTCGACTTATAGGATCGTTTGAAGCGGAAATAACAGATAAAGTTCTGCCATGAAAATTATCTTTTGCAAAAAGAATAGTGGCTTTGTGAGATTTTACTCCTTTTACCTCGTATGCCCATTTACGACAAAGTTTCATGGCTGTTTCTACGGCTTCTACGCCAGAATTCATAAGAAGAGCTTTGTCATATCCAAAAAGGTTATGAAGGTATTTTTCACAATCGCCCAAGAGATTATTATAAAAAGCTCTGGATGTCAAAGTGAGTTTGCTGCATTGTTCTTGCATGATATTCACCAGTCTTGGATGGCAATGGCCTTGATTAACTGAGGAATATGCAGATAAGAAATCAAAATACTTTTTTCCGTCTACATCCCATACAAATACGCCTTCTCCTCGATTTAAAACAACGGGCAATGGATGGTAATTATGGGCTCCGTAATTATCTTCCTTTTCAATAAATTGTTGGCTTAGGTTTTTTTCTAATACTTCCATTATATATTATTTCTTGGTACGAAGTCAAAATAAGTTCATTATACATAAAAAATGGAATTATTATAGAAAATCAATATTCATGAAGTCATAATTCATTTATTTTATACTTTTGAATTAATATTGACTATAAATATTAATACATGATTGACGCTTACGACAGAAGAATATTAGAGGAATTAGAGTACGATGGCCGGGCGGCTTTTTCTGCTATTGCAAATACGTTGAGAATCTCAAATACAATGGTACATCAACGCATCAATAAAATGATGGATAATGGGGTGATCACTCATATCAAACCAGTGATAAATGAAAAGAAAATAGGGTATGACTTGGGTTCATTTACAGGTATCACTTTAGAAAATGATTATAACTCGGATACCGTAATTCAAGAATTAAAGAAAATACCTGAGATTACAGAATGCCACTATATAGCTGGAGGATATACTTTGTTTTTACGGATTTTTGCTAGAAATAGTGAACATCTGAGACATATACTATATGATAATATAGATAAGATAGAGGGTGTGAATAAAACAGAATCAATGATTGATCTTGGGTGTGCTTTTAAAAGAAATGTGGCACCCGTACCGCAAAAAAATTGAAAGAATTATTAACGAATAAGTAGTGTCTGAACGAAAACTGTCGAATTTTATGAAATAGAATATTTTGGATGAGAATTTAGTTTTTCGATATTCGATATTCGATATTCGATATTCGATATTCGATGATGCCTGAGTATCAGTGAGTTGAAAAAAATTAAAATATCGCCAAAAGAACTATTTCTAATTTTGATGAGTTTTCGTTCATACACTAAGTAGTGGCTCAATAGTGGTCATTTTATTTTCTTCCGTTGTAAAAAACCAAACTTAGCCCATAAAATGTGATATCACTACTAAAAGCATCCAAATCAATTAAGTCCTGACTAAATGCATTTAGGTTATAATCTTTTAAAGAAAATCTATAAAAAGGTTTAACAATTACACTGACAACATTACTTCTTTGAAGGGTAATATTGAGATGAAAATCAAGAGCAAGATTGGTCTCGCTTACTAACTTTAAGTTATTGCTTCCTATTTCTCGATTGATATTTAACTTTTGAGAATGCAAAGACGCTCCAGCTCCAAAACGACCAATATATGCATCTATGCCAAAAGAAAATGAATTGATCCCAAACTTATAAAGCATATTGCTAAAAGAATTACTTTGATCAAAATACAGAAGCACATCTCTATCTCTATTCAAACTAGTCCAATCAAATTCAAACCCAAGAGCGCCTACTTTATATCTGAGTCCTACATTGATACCATGCATGAAATTGAGTTCATTAAATGGAGCCTCAATAATATTTGAGTTAGAATCATTGAAATCTCTAAGAATACTACTCACTGCTTCAAAAGAACCAAAGGCAGGCACATATCCTACTTTTACATTTATCTGGCCTGATACACTAAGGTGCATAGCAATAATAAATGTAGGTAGAATAAATAGTTTTTGAATAATTGATGTCATTTATTTTCTTTCTGGCCAAAAATAACGATTTCGTAACTACTCATGTGATGTGCTTTTGAATATCATGATGTGAGGAAAAATGACCTTAGTAGGTACCCTTAATATGCCCCTCTAATGTAAAGTACTTTTCAAAAACGGTATTAAAATAGCAAAATTTAGCTCTTTTTGTGACCTGATCGCTTAACCTCAAGTCCTAAAGATATAAATGACAATTCATTGACTTAACAGTAAGTCAAAAGACGCGCCTCAATGTATTTAGAAAAACAAGGCATGATGTATGACACAATTCACCCAATGTATAAAAAGCAGTTTGTTCTTTTTGTATAAATTCACATTTTGCTGATGTATAAACATTTTTTTTGTATAAAAATTTTTTATTGCCTAATAGTATTTCAAAGGGTGCAATTTAATTTTTCGTTTTCGCAAATAGGTCAGAAAGCCTTTTGCAGAATATCACACGATCAATGGATTTTATGCGGTATTTTGAATTACACCCATTTCAAGTGATTCCCCTCAATATATTTAGAAAAAGAGGCATGATGTATAGCACAATTCACTCAATGTATGAAAGCAGTTTGTTCTCTTTGTATGGATTAATAATTTGCCCATGTAGTATATATAATCCTTTGTTTGACAATTCTCTCATGTGCTGATTTTGAGAAAACTCATATTATAACGTGAGAAGTTCAATACGTATGAGAAGCCTATTCCGATTGATCGGAATGGGCTTTTTTAATCATTTTTGATTCTGATATAAGGTCAATTTTTATTGGATGCTGACATATTGTTTGCACAAGATATGTATATCCAAATGATTTGAAAATTTGGACTTGATAGTAAGTACAATATCTTGTGTAGTCAGAAAAATTTGTCATCATTTTCGGTCAAATTGCCGCCCAATCATAACAATCGTTACTCAACCAAGGGTTTTTCCCTTTGGCTATTTAGTGTCTGAACGAAATCACATAGCCTCAGACATAACACGTTGAATATCTGAGAAATACCTCTTGAATTTTATCATTTTTTTTACATAAAAAATAGTGAATATTTAATATATATAAAATTATAATATGTGTATTTGTCTGATTGTCAACATTTGTCTTGATTCTCTAACAAATTATTCAAAAAAATATTAGAACTTTTATCCATGAAAAA